>ASHK01000001.1 GCA_000695745.1 Vibrio madracius
CTGATGAAGTCGATTACCATTGCGATTCGTAATGGTGATAATCGAGTTATTGGTCTGTTGTGCATCAACGTAAACTTAGATGCACCATTCTCGCAAATTCTACAGTCTTTTATGCCCACTCAAGATGCGAAAGATGCTGCTTCTTCGGTGAATTTTGCCAGCGATGTTGAAGAGTTGGTTGACCAAACCGTAGAGCGTACCATTGAAGACATCAACGCAGATAAGTCAGTGTCGAACAATACCAAGAATCGCCAGATTGTTATGGAGCTTTACGACAAGGGCATTTTCGATATTAAAGATGCAATTAACCGTGTCGCGGATCGTCTAAATATCTCTAAACACACCGTTTATCTTTATATTCGTCAGCGTAAAACTGAGGACGAGTAACGTGTCGGCGCTAACCTATACATTAGTGGTCAATGGCTCGGTTTATGGGACTCAGTCTGCACGTAATGCGTTGCTTTTTGCTAAAGCCCTTATCGCTAAAGGTCATAAGTTGGTGAGTGTGTTTTTTTATCAGGATGGAATCCACAATTCGTCGCGTCTTGTGGTACCTGCTAACGACGAGCTAGATCTGACCGCCGAATGGCAGAACTTAGCAAAGGAGTATGGTGTGCGCTTAGAGACTTGCGTCGCTGCTTCATTGCGACGCGGGGTACTGGGTGTTGATGAAGCCACACAGCATGCTCGTGATGTTGATAACTTAGCGCAAGGTTTTGAACTCGCTGGATTAGGCAGTCTCGCTAGCGCAATGTTAACGCAAGATAGGGTGGTACAGTTTTGACAACAGTAGCTTTTGTATTCAACTCGTTACCACATACCTCTGCCAAAGGACGTGAAGGGCTCGACGCACTCCTTGCGACATCGGCGTTTACTGAAGACATTAAAGTGTTCTTCGTTGGTCCTGGCGTTAATCAACTCAGACAGCACCAACACAGTGCAGACGTACTATGTCGTGATTACATTAGTGCATTTAAATTGATGGAACTGTACGACATTGAAGAAGTCTTTATCTGTGAACAAAGTGTGCAGCACTATCAGTTAGATTCAGAACAGTTAGTCATTAGCGGCCACGTAGTTGACGCAGCTGATATTGCCAAGCAGCTGAGTCTTTGTCATAAGATATTAACGTTCTAGGTCTTTTATGCTGCACATCATCAAAACAGAAACAGGCTACCAACAGGCGCTAAGCTATTTATCACAAAATGACCAATTGATTTTGGTTGAAAGTGCATGTTATTTAGTCACTGACAAAAACGTAACCTTGCCTTCGGCGTGTTTCGTATTGCAACCAGATCTAGCGGCAAGAGGGTTAATGTCTTTCGCGTCAGATTTAACTCAAGTTGTGGATTTTAATGACTTTGTCGAACTTACTGAACAACATGTTAGTAGTACAACTTGGGAATAGTCGTTTCATATCGCTTGTTGGAAATAGTAAATCCCGGCAGTTAATCTAAAAAAGATCTGTATATTTCTTGACACACATCCCACTGCTGCATAGAATTTTGCGTCCCTAATTGCCATTGGTGATTAGGGCTAGATTTTTCACAAAGCTTACTTTCAAGTAAATCAGGAGCTAGTTAATGGCAACTATTAACCAGTTGGTACGTAAGCCTCGTGCAAAGCAAGTTGTTAAAAGCAACGTGCCTGCACTAGAAGCGTGCCCACAAAAACGTGGTGTATGTACTCGTGTTTACACTACTACACCTAAAAAACCTAACTCAGCACTTCGTAAAGTATGTCGTGTTCGTCTAACGAACGGCTTCGAAGTGACTTCGTACATCGGCGGTGAAGGTCACAACCTTCAAGAGCACAGTGTTGTTCTAATCCGTGGTGGTCGTGTTAAAGACCTTCCGGGTGTACGTTACCACACTGTTCGCGGCGCACTAGACTGTGCTGGCGTAAATGACCGTAAACAAGGTCGTTCTAAGTACGGTGTGAAGCGTCCTAAGTCTTAATGGATTCCGTTAAGTAAGGCCAAACACTAAATTATTTTTAATTTTTGAAGAAACTGAAAAGTTTTGGATAACCTGAAGAAGACAACGGAGAATATCCATGCCACGTCGTCGCGTAATTGGTCAGCGTAAGATCCTTCCAGATCCTAAATTCAAATCTGAATTGCTGGCAAAGTTCGTTAACATCCTTATGGTTGACGGAAAGAAATCTACTGCAGAGAAAATCGTTTACACTGCACTAGAAGTTATGGCTGAGAAGTCTGGTAAAGACCACTTAGCTGTATTTGAAGAAGCTCTTGAAAATGTTCGCCCAGCGGTAGAAGTTAAATCTCGCCGTGTAGGTGGTTCAACTTACCAAGTACCTGTAGAAGTTCGTCCGGTTCGCCGTAACGCACTTGCTATGCGTTGGTTGGTTGAAGCTGCGCGTAAGCGTGGTGAAAAATCTATGGCTCAACGCCTAGCTGCTGAAATGCTAGACGCGTCTGAGAACAAAGGTACTGCGGTTAAGAAACGTGAAGACGTTCACCGCATGGCTGACGCGAACAAAGCGTTTGCTCATTACCGCTGGTAATACCTTTTCAGTGCTGCGAGGTTCTCTCGCAGCACTTTTCTATACTCTAAGGTTAACCTTAGTAAGAGGATACAATCGTGGCTCGTAAAACTCCTATTGAGCGCTATCGTAATATCGGTATCGTTGCTCACGTAGATGCAGGTAAAACAACCACAAGTGAGCGTATTCTGTTCTACACTGGCCTTTCTCACAAAATCGGCGAAGTTCACGATGGTGCAGCAACCATGGACTGGATGGAGCAGGAGCAAGAGCGTGGTATCACTATCACATCTGCTGCGACTACTACCTTCTGGCGTGGTATGGAAGCACAATTCCAAGATCATCGCGTAAACATCATTGATACCCCTGGACACGTTGACTTTACTATCGAAGTAGAGCGTTCTTTGCGTGTGCTTGATGGTGCAGTGGTTGTATTCTGTGGCTCATCAGGTGTTGAACCTCAGTCTGAAACTGTATGGCGTCAAGCTGATAAATATCACGTTCCACGTATGGTATTTGTGAATAAGATGGACCGTGCAGGCGCAGACTTCCTACGCGTTGTGGATCAAAT
>ASHK01000002.1 GCA_000695745.1 Vibrio madracius
TTCGTTGAGTCATAATCCTTACTGGTCCATAGAGGAGTTTTATGATGAAAAAACCATTGCTTGCACTAACTGTTCTATCGTTAAGCTTGAGTTCAATCATCGCCCCATTACCTGCAACTGCTGCTTTACCGTTATCTGTCGATGGCGAACAACTGCCTAGCTTGGCACCAATGCTAGAAAAAGTTACCCAGCTGTCGTTAGTATTGCCGTTGAAGGTACTCAGGTTTCTCGTCAAAGTTTGCCTGAGCAATTTCGTTTTTTCTTCGGCCCTGACTTCCCAACAGAGCAGCTTCAAGAACGTCCATTCAGAGGCTTAGGTTCTGGCGTTGTCGTCGATGCCGATAAAGGCTATATCGTTACTAATTACCACGTCATCAATGGCGCCGAAGAGATTCGAATCAAGCTCCATGATGGCAAAGAGTACGACGCTGAGCTCGTTGGTGGTGACGAAATGTCTGATGTTGCTCTACTTAAGGTTGATGGTGCGAAAAATCTCACTGAAATCAAAATTGCCGACTCAGATCAACTGCGAGTTGGTGACTTCACGGTCGCTATCGGTAACCCATTTGGATTGGGTCAAACAGTAACGTCTGGCATTGTCTCGGCTTTGGGTCGCAGTGGCCTAAACCTAGAGAACTTTGAAAACTTCATTCAAACCGACGCGGCAATAAACAGTGGTAACTCTGGTGGTGCCTTAGTGAACTTAAAAGGTGAACTAATAGGTATCAATACCGCCATCCTTGGCCCTAACGGTGGCAATGTCGGAATTGGTTTCGCTATCCCGTCAAATATGATGAAGAACTTAACCGAACAGATTATTGAATATGGTGAGGTCAAACGCGGCATGCTCGGCGTTCAAGGTGGTGAAGTCACCTCTGAGCTTGCAGAAGCATTAGGATACGATTCCAGCAAAGGTGCTTTTGTCAGCCAAGTAGTTCCAGATAGCGCCGCTGATAAAGCCGGACTTGAAGCCGGCGACATTATTATCTCGGTTAATGGCAAAAATATCTCAACCTTCAGTGAACTGCGTGCAAAAGTTGCAACACTGGCGCTGGCAAAACCATCAAGTTAGGTATTGTTCGTGATGGTAAAGAGAAGTCCTTTGATGTCACTCTAACCGAGGCGGCCAAAACCATTACTAAAGCCGATAAACTTCATGAAGGGCTTACCGGTGCTGAATTCGCTAACACCGATAAGAGTGACCTGTTGAAGGGGTCAAAGTGAAGTCGGTCGCAGAAGGCTCTCCAGCGGCTCAATATCAACTTGAACAAGGTGATATTATTATTGGCGTAAACCGTACTAGAGTGAAAAATGTTGGCGAACTGCGTAAGATCTTAGAGAAGAAACCAGGTGTTTTAGCTCTCAATGTTCAACGTGGTGACCGAACTATTTACTTAGTTGTGCGCTAGAAGCTCACAAAAATGTAAATTCTAAGTGAAAGAGCAGCTCTTTTATTATTTAAGGTTTAGATGATATCCTCTCTCTTTCTTAGTTGTCGTTTCAAGCTCTACGGTTTTCTCGGTTAATATCATGAAATTAATCTCGTTTAAGCCGCTTCTCAATACTATCCTTGCAAAGTATAGGTAGTAGAGACTTTGCAACGACGTCGATTTTTCGTTTGAAAGAGGGAA
>ASHK01000003.1 GCA_000695745.1 Vibrio madracius
CATGAAAATACTGCCTAAACTCGTTGGCATTCTATTATTAACGATAAGCATGCTCACACCACATATGGCGTTGGCACAGGATGAATCTGATCTATTAAAACTTGATTGGATCGATTTGATCCCTGAGAAAGAGCGTAATCAATTCGACGCAATGGGCATGCCTGCTATTGACCACTCAGGTGCCGCCATGGAGCAATCCAAACTCGGTTCTGTACGACAAGAGCTAAACGGTAGCACCGTAAAAATTCCTGGCTTTGTTATTCCACTTGAAGGCGATGAAGATATGGTGACTGAATTTCTTTTGGTTCCATACTTTGGGGCATGTATTCACGTACCACCACCGCCGCCAAACCAAATCATTTATGTGAAGTTTAAACAAGGTGCGCCTGTACATCGTTTGTGGGATGTTATTTACGTGGTAGGTACACTAAAAACGGAGACCATCAACTCTGAGCTTGCTGAAACTGGCTACCTGATTGATGGAATCCGTATTGAAGATTATGACGATGGTTAGAATGCACGCTGAATAGCGTAGAGACATTAAAAGTAAACATTTCGTTAACGGTGCTAGCTTGTCACCTTGCCAAACAATCTTCTACCTAGTTGATGAAAGTAGAAAGATAAGCTAGCACACCGAGATAAACACAAAGTAATAGTGCTACCGAAACGTGTTTTTTAACTCTATTCCCTCCTGAGTGACTCATGCAGCCCTCCTTAGTTACGCTCATAAATTTAACAAAAATTTATCATTTATCCCAGCTTTTTTTACAATATGCTGCTCGTTATCGATAATTCGGAAAATAGCTCACACAAATAGAGCTAGTCAGCACCAGAAAATCTCGCTAAATTGATCAGCAATTGGACAATTTTACCGCCTACTCTGAATTCGTTTTTATGAGCAAACTACCTGTCGAACCACAACCAAATCTCTCAGAACCCCATTCGCACAGCGAACAGGCTCACAAAAAAAGTCACCATATGAAAGACAGCGGCAGCCGAATACGTGCTCTTGCTCAAGCACACAATTTGGACGCATTAATCGCGGAAGAAACACCAACGAAAAGCTTGTTTGAACGCGCTATGCTGCGTGAAAAACAGAGCAAAGAACAGCGACAGAAAAACCTAGAACAGATTGTCAAAGCCGCGCTGGCATCATGCAACAATGAAGTGGCGGGAGAACCTGACTTTGATTGGCTGGTACGTTATTTCGACATGGCGAAAGAGATTCATAATAGCTCAATGCAAAAGCTGTGGGCTCAGGTACTAAAGCGAGAGGTAACCAATCCAGGGTCAACGTCAATGAAAGCCCTAAAAACCCTCAGAGACATGACGCCAAAAGAAGCACAAACCTTACAACGAGCAGCCTCTTTGGCTTGCAGTTTTGGGACTGATACTAGCAGGAAGTTACTGCTTGGCATTCGTCATCAGGCTGGGTTATTTAGCTTTTCCAAACGTGAAAGTCTTGATGAACTAAGCCTTGGTGAATTCCAACTTCCCTACTCCAGCTTATTGCTACTTGTGGAGCTAGGCATCTTACTCGCCACCGAGTTAGAATCAGGAGAGATCACCAAAGAACCGGCGCTCAAACTCAACTATCAAGGTAAAGAACTGACGTTGCAACCAAAGCTAAAAGGCATCACGTTAACCTACTACCGCTTTACCCCAACGGGTAACGAGTTGTGTCAATTGCTTGGAAACCACAGCAATAACCAATATCACGATAAATTACTCGAGTTACTGAATAGAAAGTTTGTTGTGAGAACTGACACGGCCCACTCGTTTCATCATACGGTTTAGCGAATGATACTTCGTTTAGTCAGTGCCTGAATACACTGTTCAACCAGTTCCTCAACTTTATATGCGTCGGCATTTAAATGAATTTCAGGTTCAACGGGTTGTTCATATTCAGAATCTATCCCTGTAAAATTCTTAATCTCTCCCGCTCGTGCTTTCTTATATAACCCTTTAGGATCCCGCGCTTCACAAACTGCTAAGCTCGCATCCACAAAGACTTCCAAGAATTCTCCTTGAGGTAATAGCTCACGCACTAAAGCTCGCTCTTCACGATGAGGAGAGATAAAGGCAGAAAGCACGATAAGACCCGCGTCCGCCATCAATTTTGTTAGTTCACCAACTCGGCGAATATTCTCTCGCCGATCTTGCTTAGAAAAACCCAGATCTCGACAGAGTCCATGTCGCACATTATCGCCATCTAGCAAATAGGTGTGGTAACCGCGTTGTGTCAGCTCAGTTTCTAGAGCCCCTGCCACCGTTGATTTTCCAGCACCGGAAAGCCCCGTAAACCACAATACTACTGGCTGCTGATTTTTTAAGGTTGCACGCTCTGACTTGGTTACCTGATGCTGATGCCAAATAACGTTTTCATCTTTGTTTATTTCGGCGCTTGCCAGTGCACTATTTGACATAGTAAGTCCTTGTAAAAATACTTAAAACGGAAAGAAATAGGGAATAAGTGCCAATACCAAAACGGAATAGACAATAGAGATAGGTATCCCAATTCTCATGTAATCTTTCAGTTGGTAATTACCAACGCTATAAACCAGTAGATTAGTCTGATAACCATAAGGAGAGATAAAACTCGCGCTCGCACCAAACAGCACAGCCATTATGAAAGGCATGGGATCAACGCCGTAGCCGACCGCCATACTGTAGCCAATGGGAAATGCCAGTGCCGCGGCAGCATTGTTGGTCACCAATTCGGTTAGGATAAGTGTCACCAAGTAAGTGGCCACTAACGCTCCAAATACTCCCCAACCATTGAATAGCTCGATAAACACCGCACCCATACGCTCAGAGAGGCCAGTTGATATCATCAACTGCGCGATAGACAACGCCGAGCCAACAATCACCACAATGTCGACCGGAAAGCGACGCCTTAGCTCGCCGATATTAACGATGCCAAACGCCAGAACCGCAATTAGATACAGTGCTAGTCCCTTAATTATGGGGAGAATGTGAGTGAGTGCTAACGCAATCACAGCAACAAAACCAAGCAGCACGTAACTCGATTTAGCAAAATCAAGTTTGGCACTGGAATCTAAGTCATTGACCAGCACAAACTCTTTTCGATGTTGGCGACGTGCCTGTTCAAACCCTTTCCCAGGCGCTAACACCAATGTATCTCCGGCCTGTAAGATAATATTGCCGAGACCACCTTCTAGTCGTTCATGACCACGCCGAATCGCCACCACAACCGCATCAAAACGGTCACGAAAATGGCTCGACTTAAGTGTGTTATTACAAAATGTCGCCGAGGAGCTGACCACCACTTCCAATAGGTTTTGTCCGTTGAGATGGTGTTGTCCAAAAAACGTCAAACCTTGAATTTCTTGAAGAGTCGCAACGCTTTCCACATCACCACAAAACAGCAGGCGATCCTTAGCTTGAAGGATAAAGTTCGGGTCAACTGAAGCCAGTGTTTCACCATCTCGTACCACTTCGGCCAAAAACAGCTTTCGCAGCGCCTGAGATTGTTCTCGGCAATGCTTCGTCCTACTAGTGGTGAGCCTGGCTCTACTCGAGCTTCTAAAAAGTAGGGTAAATCATCTTGATTCGCGTCATCATAATTGGGCAGAAGATAACTCAATGGAATCAGCACCAAAACGCCACCGACTAAGACACTAAGACTATCCAAGTTGGTGCGAAAAAGTCCAAACTGGGTAAGCCCACATCTTCGACGAAGCTATTGATTATAAGGTTGGTAGAAGTACCAATGAGCGTCAGTGTGCCTCCAAGGATAGCCGCATAAGATAAAGGAATAAGCAGCTTTGAAGGGGCATGACGCTGGTTGCGCTTAATAGCACCAATTAATGACACAACAACAGCGGTATTGTTGGTAAAAGAAGAGAGCAAAGCCGTAGAGACCCCAAGCTTTGCCACCACTGAGCCTAAACGGCCTGTAGCAATGGAACGACTGACCCAACTGATCAATCGCGTTTTTTCTAATGCGGCGGATGAAAGAATCAGTAGCACCAATGTTAATAGCGACGAATTCGTAAAATTGGTCGCTATCGCATTGAGCTCCAACATCCCAGATATAAATGCAATAAACGCAGCACCAGCAAAGATAAAGCTCGGTTTTATTTGGGTCGCGATCAAGCAAGCAATGATAGACATCAACAGTGCCAGCACTACTCCTTGTTCCCACATATCCTTCCCCTTACAGCTTAACGCTACGTTGCATTGGTTTCACGTCACAATAGTTCTAACTAACCATGACGTTAGATGTTGGCATCCCACTCAGGGAAGTGCTTCATAATCAGTGCTTTCAGCTCTTTCTCAAATGCCCCCATACGCTCTTGAGGTGAACGTTGTTCTTCAGCTAATGCTTCACGAACCAAGCCTGCGCCTACTGTGACATTCGTGAGTCGGTCGATAACAATAAAGCCACCCGTATCTTGCACCGCATCATAACTATCTACCGCAACTGACTCTGTAAGTGACCACTCACATAAACCAATGCCGTTGAGAGGCAAGGCGTCAGTATCAAAAGACTTAAGTGTATTAATGTCATATTGATGACGAACACCTTCTAGCTGGCCCTGAGTTTTCTTACCCGCGATCTTGATATCATAGCTTTTACCTGCAGCCAAAGGCTCATCAGTCATCCAAACCACATCAGCAAGCAGACGATTTGACGACACCACTTTCGCGTCTTGTTTCACAATCAAATCACCGCGACTAATATCGATCTCATCGCTTAAAGTCAGCGTTACTGCTTGACCCGCAAATGCACGAGGTAAATCACCATCGAACGTCACAATGCGTTCTACACGTGATGTTTTCCCAGAAGGTAATGCTTTGATTTCATCGCCAACCTGTATTTCGCCTGAACCAATGGTGCCAGCAAAACCGCGAAAATCGAGGTTAGGTCTATTCACATATTGCACCGGGAATCGGAAATCTCCGCTTTGCTTCTCCTGATCGATGTCGACTTTTTCTAGCAGATCAAGCAGAGGCTCTCCTTGATACCAATCCATGTTGCTGCTCAAGTCGACTACGTTATCGCCTTCTAGCGCAGAGATAGGAATCATCTGGATATTGATGTCTTTACCTAAGTTTTCCGAAAACGTTAGGTATTCATCACGAATTGCTTCGTAACGCTGTTGAGAGAAGTCCACTAGGTCCATTTTATTCACTGCGACGATAAAGTGCTTAAGACCCAACAAGCTCGAAATAAACGAATGACGACGCGTCTGATCCAATACCCCTTTTCGAGCATCGATCAAGATAACCGCAAGGTCACAAGTCGACGCACCGGTCGCCATGTTACGAGTGTATTGTTCGTGTCCTGGTGTATCGGCAATAATGAATTTTCGTTTCTGGGTTGAAAAATAACGGTAAGCCACATCGATGGTAATACCTTGTTCTCGCTCCGCTTGCAGACCATCAACCAATAAGGCTAAGTCAGGCTTCTCACCCGTTGTTCCCACTCGTTGACTATCCGAGTGAACGGCCGCCAATTGATCTTCATAGATTTGCTTAGAGTCGTGGAGTAAACGACCAATTAAGGTACTCTTGCCATCATCAACCGAACCGCACGTCAGGAATCGGAGTAAAGATTTGTGTTGATGCTGATTCAGGTAGCCTTCAATACCTAGTTCAGCAAGTTGTGCTTCTACTGCGCTATTCATAATCTGTTCCTTCGATCGTTAAAAGTAGCCTTGACGTTTCTTAAGCTCCATCGATCCTGACTGATCATGGTCGATCGCTCGTCCTTGTCGCTCACTGGATGTGGCCACTAACATTTCTTCTATGATGCCTGTCAGTGTGTTCGCCTCCGATTCAACGGCCCCGTTAATGGGTAGCAACCTAATGTTCTAAAGCGTACGCTTTTATGTTCCACCGTTTCATCAGGACCAATCTCCATACGCTCGTCATCAACCATGATCAGCATGCCATCACGCTCGACAACGGGACGAGGGGCTGCAAGATAGAGTGGAACGATTTCGATATTCTCTAAGTAGATGTATTGCCAAATATCAAGCTCAGTCCAGTTAGAGAGCGGGAATACACGAATGCTCTCCCCTTTATTGATTTGACCGTTATAGGTTTTCCACAGCTCTGGACGTTGGTTTTTAGGGTCCCAAGTATGGTTCTTGTCACGGAAAGAGTAGACTCGCTCCTTAGCTCTCGACTTCTCCTCATCGCGTCTTGCACCACCAAACGCCGCATCAAAACCGTATTTGTTTAGTGCTTGCTTAAGTCCCTGTGTCTTCATGATATCGGTGTGCTTTGAAGAACCGTGTACAAATGGACTGCATCCCATCGCCAGCCCTTCTGGGTTCTTGTGAACCAAAAGCTCAAATCCATATTTCTCTGCAGTGCGATCGCGAAATTCGATCATCTCTTTGAATTTCCAGTCGGTATCTACGTGCAGCAATGGAAATGGGATTTTTCCGGGATAAAACGCTTTGCGCGCTAGGTGCAACATGACTGAGGAATCTTTACCGATGGAGTACATCATCACCGGGTTATCAAATTCGGCTGCCACTTCTCGGATGATATGGATGCTTTCGGCTTCCAACTGTTTTAGGTGTGTGAGTCTTTCTTGGTCCATGTGTTGTGCTTCCTTTTTCTATGTCAGCCACCCAGTGACTAACACAAGACTGATTCTGTAATAGCTATAATTAGGCACGCTGACTTGCGACCTGCTGTTGTGGCTTCATCTCATCATGGTCTTGACCAAACCACGAAAGTTCATCAGCAAGAGACACGACCTCTCCCACAACAATAAGTGCTGGAGATTCAGCGTGTTGTGCTAATTCCGGTAAGTTCGATAAGGTGCCACGTAATACTCTCTGTGACCGCTGAGTCCCACGTTCGATAATCGCAACTGGCACCGTTTTACTACGACCGTGCGCCAGTAGTTGTTGCTGTATGTAGTCGGACTTCATCAGCCCCATATAGATGACAAGTGTTTGATTACCTCTGGAGAGCGTTGACCAATCCATATCATCAGCATCAGGCTTTAAATGTCCCGTGACGAACAGTGCAGATTGTGCGTAATCACGATGAGTAAGTGGAATGCCCGCGTAAGCTGTAGCGCCTGCTGCTGCAGTAATACCTGGAATGACTTGGAATTGAATGCCTGCTGCTGCAAGCACTTGAAGTTCTTCACCACCACGGCCAAATACGAAAGGATCGCCGCCTTTAATGCGTGCGACTTTATGCCCACATTTCGCAAACTTCACCAACAGTTGGTTGGTCTTCTCTTGGGGAACACTATGATGACCGGCGCGCTTACCTACACAAACTAAGATGGTACTTTCCGGAACCAACGCCATGATTTCATCAGAAACCAAATAGTCGTAAAGCACGACATCCGCTTGTTGAAGGAAGTTAAATGCCTTCAGGGTCAATAATTCAGGATCGCCAGGACCGGCTCCAATCAGCGCAACTTCACCTGCTCGCAATATTGAACTTGGCAACTTGGGCTTACGGTAGCTGCTCACCAAAGTTGGTGTGGCTACCTTGCCCTTTGGTAATGGTTGGGACGAATCCATAATAACAATCCTTCGCTAATCGAATGATGGCATTATGACCATTCCTCTATATTACCTGAAATTCTAAAATTTCATTTTTTATTCCAAAACCCACTAAGAACTTTATTTTTCTCCGCTATGTTGTGTCTTGGCCGACACTCCTTCCTCACTTCAATATTGAAGCGAGGCTTTAACAAAAAGTTGCGAGATGTGTATCAGAATGCGCCTGAATGTGCATTTAAGATCACAGTTTTTTATGTACACGTAAACTTTCTTACACAACAAATTGCTAGACTTAGCAGGTTTAAAATCAATTCCCCCTAAAAAGGATATGAAGATGAAAGTGGCAGTGAAACCTATTTCAATAGCAGTGCTTGGTGGCATGCTGGCTATGGCTGGCCCTACAATGGCTGATGAGATCAAGCTCAGAATTATTGAAACAACCGACATTCATACTAATGTCATGGACTATGACTATTACAAAGATAAGCCAACACAGAAGATCGGCTTAGCTCGAGCTGCCACACTCGTCAAAGAAGCGCGTAATGAAGTAACAAACAGTGTTCTTGTCGATAACGGCGACCTGATTCAAGGTAGTCCTATGGGCGACTATATGGCGTCTAAGGGCATCAAGCCGGGTGAAACACACCCCGTTTATAAAGCGATGAATCAATTGGATTACGATGTAGGTAACATCGGCAATCATGAATTTAACTATGGTCTGGAGTTCTTAGCGACAACATTGGAAGGGGCAAATTTCCCTTATGTAAGCGCTAACGTGTTTGATCAGAAAACCGGCGAGCACTATTTCAAGCCTTATTTAATCAAAACGCATACGTTCAAAGATACTGACGGCAATGCTCATGAAGTCAAAATTGGCTACATCGGCTTTGTACCACCACAAATCATGGTGTGGGATAAAAAGAACTTAGAAGGTAAAGTTTTCGCCAAAGACATCAAAGAAACCGCTGAAAAGCTTGTTCCTCAAATGAAAAAGGAAGGTGCCGACATTATTGTTGCGATTCCTCACTCTGGCGTATCCAGTGACCCTTACAAAGCAGGTGCTGAAAACTCGACCTATTACTTATCTGAAGTAGACGGTATTGATGCCATTGCATTTGGCCATTCTCATGCCGTGTTCCCAGGCAAAGGTTTTGACAATATTCAAGGTGTTGATAACCAAAAAGGGACCATTAACGGAGTTGCGGCAGTTATGCCTGGCCGTTGGGGTAGCCACGTAGGTGTTATGGATCTTGTGTTAGAGCAAGATGGTGATAGCTGGAAAGTAGCAGAGGCTCAAACAGAAGCGCGCCCTATTTTCGACGCCGCGAATAAGAAGCCACTGGTTGATGCAGATAAAGGCATCGTAAGCGCAGTCAAAGAAGACCATAATGCCACTCGCGATTTCGTTAACCAACCTATTGGTAAAGCAAATGACGTGATGTACAGCTTCCTAGCTCTCGTTCAGGATGATCCTACGGTTCAAATCGTCAATTTAGCGCAGAAAGACTACGTTGAGACCATGATTCAAGGTGATCCAGACCTCGATGGCTTGCCGGTACTCTCTGCAGCAGCACCATTCAAAGCCGGTGGTCGTAAAAATGACCCAGCAAACTTCACCGAAGTAGAGTCTGGTCAGCTGACATTCCGTAACGCAGCGGATCTTTATCTCTATCCAAACACACTGGTTGCACTGAAAGTGACGGGTAAAGAAGTGAAAGAGTGGCTTGAATGTTCTGCAGGTCAATTCAAACAAATTGATGTGACATCAAGCCAGCCTCAATCGCTTATTGATTGGGATGGTTTCCGCACTTATAACTTTGATGTTATGGATGGCGTAAACTACCAGATCGATGTCAGTAAGCCTGCTCGTTATGATGGTAACTGCAAACTACTGGATGGTAACAGTGAGCGAATCGTAGACCTTACGTACAACGGTAAGCCAATCGATATGAAGCAAACCTTTATCATTGCAACTAATAACTATCGAGCATATAGCAACAAGTTCCCGGGTACAGGCAGTGACTTCATTGCGTTTGATTCACCAGATGAAAACCGTACTATCGTGGCCAACTACATCTCTAAAGTTAGCCAAGAAAAAGGTGAAGTGACACCAAGTGCAGATAACAACTGGCGTTTTGCTCCTATCCAAGCGGATGTTGCATTAGATGTTCGTTTTGAAACGTCTCCTTCTGATAAAGCTGCACAGTTCATCGAAGACAAAGGCCAATATCCAATGAAGAAAGTCGCTACTGACGATGTAGGTTTCGCGGTATACCAAATCAACCTACAAAAATAATAGCGCTAAACGAAATTAAGCCACGCATAATGCGTGGCTTTTTTTGTTCTGGCTGTATAGTCTAAGAAAAACCGTGACAAGTAAGAACTATGATTAATTGGAACACTAAAACCTTTACCCAGCTAACCACACTTGAGTTGTATGAACTATTGAAGCTTCGAGTCGACGTATTTGTTGTGGAGCAAACCTGTCCTTACCCAGAATTGGATAATCATGATCATGTAGACGGTGTCCATCATTTAATGGGTTATGAAGGTGAAACTCTTGTCGCATGCGCAAGACTATTACCGAAAGGTACGACCTATGAATACGTCAGTATTGGCAGAGTCGCAACCAAAGCATCCCATAGAGGAAACGGTCTAGGCCATAACCTGATAGCCCAAGCCAAACAAGAATGCCAGCGACTTTGGCCTAACGAAAGCATTAAGATCGGTGCACAATCTCATCTACAAGACTATTACTCACGTCATGGCTTTGAAGCCTGTTCCGACGAGTATCTTGAAGACGATATCCCCCATATTGATATGAGACTGTTAAAATAAATAAAGGGGCTAGTTAGCCCCTTTATTCTATCGAGTAAAATTACGTAGCCGTTATTTACTGCGACCGAAACCACCATCAGATAACCTAAAGAACATAATGGACTGGTCACCACGCTCAATTTGTAGAATGTCGAGATTGCCCTCAGGGCTGAATTTAAAGCGGATTAACTGACCTTGCTTAATACGACTTAACGGTTTGTCGCTTCCCTCGATTCTTGCCAACGAATTCAGGTCGGCCATGGGCAATTGGTTTTACGAAAAACTTGTGCCAGTGTATCGCCTTTTTTGACGGTATACTCTCGCCAATTGGTTTCGACCAACTGCTCTGGTTGAACACTTGAAGGCTGTTCACTCAAAGATTCGGTATTGACGCTTACGGCGACACGTTGATGAGCTTGGTTTGCCTGCGCTGGCTCATTCTTTTTGGTCGGAATAACTAGCAATACCACCAACAGAGGAACGAGAACGCTTAAAAGACGTCGATGAAGACGTGGTAGTCGTGTCCAGAACGTCTTAACTTTAGACGTCCATTGTGAAACATCTGGCTTGTTTATCTTCTTTAAGCTCGAGAAATCGATAGCCTGCCATCTATCCTTTAGCACTTGAACGTGGTCAACTTTTTGCTTCTTTCTTTGACGACGATTCATTACATTCCGTCTCCTAATAAACAACCGCTTCAGTTTAAAAAAACCTGCGTTTAGAGTATAGGAAAATCGCAGGAATTACCTTTTATAGCAGTCTAATGTCACAACTTTAACAACGAAAACGAATTAATTAGTAAAAGTTGGTTAGAGCGTTTCGGTTTCAAACTAGAACTGGTATCCTTTCATCTTCATTCGAATAGCAAGAGAGACCGTCATGTCTGACGTGAAATTAGAAACTGTAGAACAGAAAGCAAGCTATGGTATTG
>ASHK01000004.1 GCA_000695745.1 Vibrio madracius
CGTCAGCCCAACAGCACGAATTCTTGCAACATTAACTCCGGCAGACTCTGCGACTTCGCTCCCTAATTCTAAAGCGGAAAGAGGTCGTATCATCAGTAGTACCATCAACAAAACAGTACCCCCTACCGCCAAAATTGTCAGGCTATTGTCCCAACCTTGTTGAGCAAGAGCACCCGCACCCCATACAAAAAGACTGGTAAGTTGCTGCTCATTGAGCATGACCAACATCATGTTAGTCGCCCCTAAAAACAGAGTTACCACCATTCCAGCCAGCACCATCTGTAAGGGTGCAAAGCCTTTCTTTGCGGTTAAGAGAAACACTAAAGCAGCGGCAATCATGCCTCCACCAAACGCAAACGAGTACTGAATAAAGCTTCCACCAGCAACCCCAAATAGCAAGCTTGCCGTCATACCTAACTCAGCCCTGCTGCAACTCCAAGGGTCGTTGGCGAGGCTAATGGGTTTTGTAGAAGATGCTGCATTAAACACCCGGCTATAGCCAACGCCGCACCACACAGCAGTGCCATAGATAAGCGAGGGAAAAAGGTAAAATGAAGGATGAGTTGCCGATAATCGCTATCGTCTCGGTCTAAAAAGTACGTTTGCCATTCTGCTGCGGATAATTGATACGGCAGCGCGTTGTCGATAAGCCAGATCAGCAAGGCCAATCCTAAAAGCGTTAACATAGCGGCTTTAGCGTTGAATGAAACGCGCTGAATTGCTGTTGACTGCATGTATGAACCTGTTATTTACCGAGCGTCGAAACTTGGTTAACCACTTCATCACTGAGTCTTTGCATAGCGATCAAACTGCCAAACGTCCATACTTTCGGAATAATTTTTACTCGATTTTCGCGAGAAAACGCCATTGCCCCCCAAAGAGGTGAAGCGTTGAGCTGCGCCTGCTCTTGTTGAGTTAATGGACCAAATATCAATACATTACTATCTTGATATTTTGCTAACTGTTCAACACTCGCAGAAGAAAAACCCCAGCTGTTTGTGGGACCATTCCAACTGTTCTCCAAAGACATTGCAGTAAGCGTATCGTTCATCAAAGAGCCCGTACTGTGAATTCGTACGTGTTTATCTCCGATAAAGCGAACCAACAAGAATGGTTTGCCGTTGTTCAGTTGCGCCACTTTCTCTCCGTTCGCTGCTAATTTAGCTTCAGTTTCAGCGATAACAGTATGGGCCTGTTGTTGCTTTTCGAACACATCTCCAAGCATGGTGATTAAAGACTTGGCATTCTCATAAGGCTGTTTCTTATCGTTGTAAATGCTGGTCACGATCGTTGGCGCTATCGCATTGAGCTTTTCATAAGCTGGTGCGAGATGCGCACTCATCAGGATGAGATCTGGTTTTAAGCTAGCGATAAGTTCTAAGTTTGGCTCTCTGCGTGAACCCACATCAATGGTATCAGGCGACAGTGAAGGCGACCCAACCCACTCTCGGTAACCTTTCACATCCGCAGCGGCGATAGGTTCCACTCCAATTGCTAACACTGATTCAGCAAGTGCCCAATCAAGCACCACCACGCGCTCAGGGTKTTTATCGAAGGTAACCGTACCCAGTTCATGCTGAATGGTTTTAGCTAAAGAAACCGTCGAGACTACGCTGAGTAATGTGGCGAAGAGTAGGCGAAATATTGATTGTGAACGGAAATGGTTTATCACGATGAGCTTTCCTTGATTGTGTTAGCGAACGTAACTAATGACATTCTGGGTTTGAGGGTCCGTAAAGGTTGAGAGAGGCATGCCATAAATTTCTGTGAGTGACGCTTCATTCATTACCGTTTCAGGAGAGCCATCGACGACAATTTGGCCTCGTTTTAGCGCAACGAGACGATCACTGAATCTTGCCGCCATATTGACATCATGAATGACCATTATCACGGTCAATCCTAAGCTTTGGTTTAACTCTCGAATCAGTTTGAGCAGTTCATATTGATGAGTAACATCTAAGGCCGAGGTGGTTCATCAAGCAAAATACATTCGCTTTGTTGAGCAAGTAACATGGCAACCCATGCTCGCTGCCTCTCGCCACCGGAGAGTGTACTGACAAAGCGCTCGGCAAATGGATCGAGCCCAACACGTTTAATGGCATCTTCAACCAGCTGGTGATCTTCGGAATTATAGCGACCTAACACCCCTTTCCAGGGATAGCGACCAAACATCACCAACTCGCGAACGGTAACACCATCGGTGATCGGCGGATGCTGAGGAAGATAGGCCACCTTTTTTGCAAACTCTTTAGCAGAATAGTCGTCTATGTCTTGCCCTTGCAAAGTCACTTGTCCAGAAGTACTTTGGTTTTGACGACTGAGCATTTTTATCAGGCTCGACTTACCACTACCATTGTGACCTAAAAGCGAAGTGACTTCGCCAGAAACAAAGTCCAAATCAAAAGGCGACAAGATTTCAAGCGCGCCAACATGGAAGCTTGCTTGCTTTAATGAAAACATAATAAATAGGCATCTTATTATTAATGCAGTCAATACAACTGCAAATGAGAAAGATTTGTATGCGCATTGTAATTACTTTAGAGTGATCTGTCACCACTCTATAAAATCTCAATGCTATGTTAGATTCTCATACAATTCCGACCCAGCAGCGACCAACACACCGTCTCTGGCTCATTGGTGCCTTTGCTTCATTGATTGGTTTCGGACAAAACGCATTACTGGTTTCGCTGCCTATCTTAGTCACAACGACCGATATCGATTTAGGTACTTGGTCCATACTCATTGCTATTGGAAGTGTTCTCTTTCTGCCTTCCTCTCCCTATTGGGGAAAGCAAAGCGATAAGTCAGGCCCTAAAAGAGTGGTGTCTATCGGGTTACTTGGCCTTACTGTCACCTTTGTTGGGTTTGCTGTGATTATTCATACTTTGGAACAACATTGGATTTCAACAACAGTGAGCATCTTGTTGTTGGCCGCGTTAAGAATCGTCTATGGAATGACCGTTTCAGGTTTGGTGCCAGCAAGCCAACACTGGGCAATACAAACGGTTGGAAAAGAAAATCGCTTGAGCGCGATTACGTCCGTCAGTGCAGCACTCAGTGTGGGACGAATTGGCGGGCCGTTGCTGTCGGTCGCCTTGGTTAAGTTAAATCCTCTGTTGCCTTTCGCTTTTGTTGGCTGTGCTGCTCTGTTTTTGATGCTGCTGTGTCTAGTACAATCATCCATACCCACCACATCCAGCCCTAAGAGCATAAAAAGTCGCGCGCTTCTAGGCAGTATCAAAAGTTATATCACCATTGGTCTTTGTCTCTGCGCTGCTGTGGGTGTCCTCCACTATTCATTAACCCCCTTACTACAAAGCATACCGGAATTAACACCTGAACAATGGGCAGACTGGGTCGGCTACTTACTAACAACAAGTGCCGTGGCAACATTGTTAACGCAATTGTTTGTGGTAAAGAAAAAGCTATTTTCTATCGACCAGATGCTGATTTTAGGTGCGGGCCTCACTCTGATTGGTTACGGGCTATTTCTATTGTCGAACACTGGCGCTTACCTCATCGCCATCATCATTCTTTCTTCTGGCAATGCGGTTATGGCTCCGGCTTATACGGCGAAAGCAATGCAACATCATAGCGAGAATCAGGGGCAAATTAGTGGGCTTATTGCTACTGGGCATACCATCGGCTTTGGCATTGCGGGTCTGATTATGTCCTTGAGCGCCTACCTAGAAATAACGCCTATCGGATTTAGTATTCTGCTGTCTGGTTTGATGATTTTGCTTACATTTCGACAGCTCAAGACATAATATTTTTGGCTAAGATTGGAGCAGAATCTCAAACTAGATATGCAATAAATTGCATTTTGAAATTATCCACTATTCTATCGCCAGAGCCTTCACACTCTCAACGTCAGAAAAGGATAATCATCAAATGAAAAACAAGATCACACTCGCTCTTACTATTACGACATTACTGCCATTATTTCAAACGGTCACTGCCAAGACTGGGGGTATGGCGATGAGAATGGGCCAGCACACTGGGGGGCGTATAGTAGTACATGCAGTCAAGGCAAAAATCAAAGCCCGATTAACATAGAGACTCAATCACTTACGACAGCGGATTTGGCTCCTCTTGAATTCGACTATTCCGGGGGTATTGGCGAAGTGGTTAACAACGGACATACCATTCAAGTCAATGTCACAGGCGACAATACATTAACACTAGACGACCAAACGTTCGCGTTAAAACAGTTCCATTTTCATACACCATCTGAGAATACCATTAACGGTAAACACGCTCCTCTCGAAGCCATTTTGTCCACGCTAATGCTCACGGCGACCTCGCAGTAGTCGCCGTTATGTACAACGTAGGTAAACAGGAGGACTCCGCATTATCTAGCCTTTTGAGCACACTGCCTGCAAACGGAAAAACGCTAAAAGTGGAGTCGGACATGGAACTTGAAACACTGCTTCCCAAAGTTCATCACTATTACCGTTACAACGGCTCTCTTACCACTCCTCCATGTAGTGAAGGTGTCCGTTGGATTGTATTAACCGATCCGCAGTTTGTTGAACAAAAACCACTGGTTTCCTTATCGACTACAATGGGCAACAATGCACGTCCAATACAAGATCATAACGCCCGTCTTATTCTAAAGTAATGCCATTCCCTATCATAAGGAGGCCAAGTGCCTCCTTATTTTTATTAACAATATCATTACATTAATGGCAATTTTCTTTGAGCTACATTCCAGAAATACCAATCGTAATCTTCCGAAAATAAACTATTTGAACTGCTTCAAAGTTTACCGTACGCATAGCGTGTAACTTAACTGTTAAACAAAATATAGAATATGTTGCAATGATGAGATTTTGAATAACACGATATTCGAAAGCATTCCTAACTAGGATTAGTAGGTTAGCCTTGAATAACGGTGGGCAAAACAAGGGGGATGCAGTATGCAACAGTGTGAAATTAACGTCTACGATATGAGGAATAAGCAACGATTTATCGTGCTTAACATCGGTTTTAGCGACACAACCAAAGCGGACTTTATGTGGAGCAATATGCCAACAACAAGCTGCCGAGATTATATTTCTCATTTGGTGGTTTCTGGCAACGTAGTCGCCAAGAAGTATATTACGGAAGATGATTTAAGCGATATGAATCGAGCAGCGTACCATCAGCAACAGCTCTCGATGACTTGTTAACAGCGGTGCACTTGGATGCACCGCTATGATTTCACTGTCGCTGTGTTTATACCGTAACCGCTGCCAGTGTTTCTTTGACACCCTGAGCTACGTTTTTAGCAATCAGCAGCTTGCCTTTTTCATTACTGCCTTCCGCAGAAGTCACAATAAGATCAGTCAACGCTTCACCACCAAAACCCACCATGGTTGGATTCTCTGATGGTACAGCTATCACATCAACAACCTCGCCCTCAGGTGAGATTTTCACCACAGACTGACCGGCATACATAGCAACCCAGTAGTTACCCTCAGCGTCCACACTGGCACCATCAGGGCGACCATTATGTTCCGTGAGATCGCAATGGACTAACTGCTCACCATATTGACCCGTCTCAGGGTTATAACTGTGCTTATACACTTTACTTGATCCAGTATCGGCCCAGTACAACCACTGCCCATCAGGAGAGAACGCAAGGCCATTACATGTCCAAGCAAACATCGGAAGTGCCTCAATCGTGCCATCAAGATGCAATTGGTGGAATTGGCCTTGATCGCCAACCTTTGCACCGTTGCGTGTTCCCGCGATAAAACGACCGCCCGGAGCCGTGCGCCCATCATTATAACGCATGCGTGGAAATTCAGAGACCAACGGCGCCAATGAGGTTTTCTCTGCACCCCATGCGCTAATGTGATACATCCCTGACTTTAGCGCTACGATGAACCCTTGCTCACCGTGCATAGCGAAACAGCCAATCGGTTCGCCAAACTCAAGTTTCTCGTTCACACCGTCTTTTTGACGCCAAAGTTCTCCATCACAGATGTTCACCCACATCCAAGATTCATTACGCCAGTCCCAGCGTGGACATTCCGCCAAATCAAAATCGAGATCGACGAACTTTTCAAACTGAATAGGTTGTGCCACGTTCATGTCCTTTTTGTATCAATTAAGGTTGGTAATTTTCTGGCACTGTTGTAACAAAATCAGCGCTAGGGTGCTAGCGCTGATTAACAATTTGAAGGACAAATTTCGGCAATAAAGCAACCACAATCGTTCCCTAATGAACAATCTATGACGGATTTAATCCCTATGGCCCGCGACCTTGAGTTGACTGGCGTTATTTAACTGAAAGTCCGATTTTAAGTATGTCGTATTCGAAGGTAGGGCGAATTTGGCATCATGCTCGGCAACGAGGCGGTTGATCTTCATCAGCAGCTCTTGCTGAATGCTCAGGAACGCTTCTCGTTCTTGGGTCTCAATATGGGCCAAGACATCAATATCTAAGCTGTAATCGCTAAACGATGAAAAGTATACCCTCAACGGTGATGGCAAAATGAGTTCATGAGCTTCTAACATTGAACGGATTTCTCGAGTGAGACTGACCATGGTTTCCATCGACGTTTCGTAGCGAAGATTGAGAGTCACTATAAACGGATAACGATCCCTGCGGCTGAAGTTGATGATTTGCATTTTCACTAGATCGCCGTTGGCGATAGTGACTTGAGTTCGGTCTTTAGCGCGAATCAATGTAGAACGGACACCAATCTGCTCGACCACTCCAGA
>ASHK01000005.1 GCA_000695745.1 Vibrio madracius
CATTTTGCGTCCAGCACGCTTTTCTTTGCCGTACCAGTGAACATGACATCCAGCTAGAGCATAAACAGCATCAGGAACAGAGTCTTCGCCGAGAATATTTACCATAGAGGTTGCTCTAACGGCGTCGGTGGAACCAAGAGGCATATTGCAAACTGCACGTAAGTGGTTTTCGAACTGACAGGTATCGGCACCTTGCTGAGTCCAGTGTCCTGAATTGTGTACTCGCGGTGCAATTTCATTGACGAGAAGTTGGCCATTCACATCGAAAAATTCCAACGCCAGCACACCGACATAGTCGAGAGACTCGGCCACTGCGGTAAACATCTGGGCAGCTTGTGCTTGTAGCTCAGGCTCATCAATAGCTGTAGACAGAGTAAGCACTCCGTCAGTGTGTACGTTTTCTGCCAGTGGATAAATGGCAATATCACCGTGTTGGTTGCGAGCACCCACAAGTGATACCTCACGTTGGAACGGCACAAACTCTTCCGCTACGATGGCTTGATTATTTGAATCAGCAATACATTGCGCCATCTCTGTCCATATTTGCTCTAGATTATCTAGTGTTTTAAGTCGCCACTGTCCTTTGCCGTCGTAGCCGCCCAGCGCACTCTTCAGGACCATAGGTAACCCAACGGAGGCGATAGCGGCATCAAGATCACTACGCTCGTTAATAACCGCATACTTTGCGTTTTTAACGCCAGCGTTATCAAGTAGCGCTTTTTCAATACGCCTATCGCCACCAGCTTTAATCGCGTCTGTCGATGGTAAAAACTTGCCACTTGCTTCGCAAACAGCTAGGACATCAAGAGGGATATGTTCAAATTCAGCGGTAATGACGTCAGCTTGTGATATTGCTTGCTCTAGACCTTGTCCAAGCACTTCCAGAGTCAGTGGGTGCACAATGTTTTCGCTATGAACATCAAAAGCAGAGATCTTGATATTAAGAGGTGCACCCGCTAGCGACATCATTCGCGCTAACTGACCAGCACCAAGTACTAAGACGTGTTTCATTATTAGTCCTCAGACGGATCTGGGTTAGCAAGGACGGTTTCGGTCTGTTGGCTGCGGAAGGCTTCAACTTTTTCCATCACAGCGTCATCATGAACACCAATGATTTGT
>ASHK01000006.1 GCA_000695745.1 Vibrio madracius
CACAAATACGACCTCTGGTCGCGAAAGTGTTTGCATTGTCAGATATCAAACAGGCACAACAGGAATTTGTTGAGAAAAGTCATATCGGCAAAATTGTGTTGCAAGTGACACAAGGGTAAACCTCAGAATAACCTTGTCCCAAGTAAAGCTCCCTTTACCTTAACAAAGGGAGCGACATGTCTTATTGACGAGATGTTCTATACTGGTTATTTCTTGCGAGGAGGCAGCATGTCGGTCATCGAGCCTTCAACCAACTCCGCCGCAAAAGCAAAGGTTTCTGCTAATGTCGGATGAGCATGCACTGTGTGCGCGATGTCTTTAGCTCGGCCACCTAGCTCTAACATTGCACCCGCTTCATGAATAAGTTCTCCAGCATTTTCACCACAAATCCCAGCGCCTAGAAGCGTACCAGTATCAGAACAGAAAATCGCTTTGGTGACACCGTTCGTCGCCCCTGCACTCTGGGCTCGTCCACTTACCAACCAAGGTACTTTGCCGGTTTGGAACGCCAAACCTTGCTGCTTCGCTTCTTTCTCTGTCAAACCGACCCAAGCGATCTCTGGGCTAGTGTAGGCTACCGATGGTATGGCAACAGGATGGAAGGCTGAATCCATACCGGCAATAACCTCGGAGGCCACCTTACCTTCATGTGTTGCCTTGTGAGCCAACATAGGCCCTTTAACGATATCACCGATAGCAAAAATATTAGGCACGCTAGTCTGCATCTTTTCGTTCACAGGAATAAGCCCCTGTTTATCAAGCTCAATATTGAGTATATCCAGTCCTAAGTTAGCGGTATTTGGCCTACGTCCAACAGCAACTAAAACAGCATCAAAACGCTCGCTTTCTGGTGCTTTCTTTCCATCAAAAAATACTGTGATAGCGTCAGAGTCAGCTTCCATGGCAGTCACCAGCGTATTCGTCAGTATTTGATAGCGCTTTTTAACGGACTTAACTAAAGGTTGCACGATGTCTTTGTCTGCTGCGGGGATCACTTGGTCTTGCGCTTCAACGATTGTGATCTGCGATCCCAATGCAGAATACACCTGAGCCATTTCTAAACCAATAATCCCACCGCCAATTACCAGCAGTTTATTAGGTATCAAACGCAGAGCGAGCGCATCAGTCGAGTCCCAAATCCTCGGGTCATTTGGAGCGCTGGGAAGTGATATTGAATGTGAACCAGTTGCGATGATAGCGTGTTTGAACAAGATTTGTGTTTCGGATTCACCGACGACTGATAGTGTATTGTGTGCAGTGAACTGACCAGCTCCTTGAACCCGTGTGATCTTGCGAGCTTTTGCGAGGTTAGCAATTCCTTTGGTTAGCTCTGATATCGTATTTTCTTTGTGAGCTCGTAATCCGTCAATATCGATGCTTGGAGTGCCAAATGCGATACCCATTTTCTCTCCATGCTTAGCATGTTCGATTAATGCAGCCGCATGTAATAAGGTTTTAGATGGTATGCACCCTACGTTAACACACACTCCGCCCAGCGTATCTTGCTTCTCAACAAGGCATACTGACAGTCCAAGGTCTGCTGCACGAAAGGCAGCGGTATAACCACCGGTCCACCACCGAGTACTACTATATCTACGTTGATAGCATCCACCATCCCACTTCTCCTCAATAATCAGAAACGTCATTACTGCAACACGGTAAACTGAGCCCAGTATAGATCGTCTAAATGTCTGAGCAGTGTTAATTTTTGCTGTTAGGTGACATGTGTTTAAAACTTCTCTTTAACTATCACAAATAGTGTTTAGTATGAGCGCTCGCCCACAAAACTAGGACAAATCACTAACTGTTATGAGATTAAAAGCACTGTTATCTCTCACCATGCTCATTATGACGGGCTGCTCGTCATATCAAATGAATCAGCTTGGGCTTCGCTCATCATCAGTTAACACCTACCCTAATTACATGGACACCATCGAGTTGTGCGAAGTTGCAAATGGCTATCGAAAAACCAATCAAACGCGAATAGCCGTCAGTAGCGAGCAATGGAAACGACGTTTATCAACCGAACGCTGCGATGAACTGCTTCGAGAGCTGTACTTCAGCCGATTTATTCGCAGTATTACTGTTTCTAAATCTGATGAAGCGGTGAAACCCGTCCCAACACCATTGCCAGCCAAACCTCAATAATTTTGCATCATACAGATTGCCTTTTTATCTCGATGCAATAGCCATATACCAAAGGCTGCTAGTGCCATGACCACAGCAGCCACGGTAAAACCAAACTCAGTCATATCGTAATAAGTCAAATAGGCGATAAGCACATAACTCATGCTTTGAACAAGAGTCGAGAATAACTTCATTCCTCCATCTACTCTGCCTCGAACGGCATTATCAATGACTTCATGTAACTTGTTTACTCTGGCGATTCGGTTGGTCGCGTTAAACAAGCCAATAAACAGTGCAACAATGACGATACTAAGTGCAGACGTTGAGATCGCTAAGATAACCAACAGCAATGCCAAAACAATAACACTAGCAATCATCAGGTGTTCATGAGGAGTCCGTGACAGCAAATAAGTAATCATTACCCCGCATAGCATTGCACCTAACCCGTAATTGATTTGCCACCAAGCAAACCAATTACCCTCAATATTTTGCTCAGAAAAATAGATAGGCACTAATTTTGATAGATAAGTCATCATCGGGTAGCTCAAACAAGAGAGAGCGACAAACAAGAAAAACATCGGTGAGCGCGAAAATATGGCTTTAGATTCGCTCAATTGCGAAACGAAAGACATACGCTTTTTTTCTCTTTGTTTTGGTGTGTAATGAATGCTGGCATAGCAAACCATTGAGCTAATAGAAAGTAGCATGGCCAAAAGGGCGAAATACTCAATTCGCCACAACTCTAGCAACAGCACGCCTAAGCCGCCCGCAGTCAATGTCGTCATCTGCAAGACTATCTCTTGTTGCCCCGAGATTTTCGCATAAGCTGATTTTTTGTAGAGCTCTTGGGTAAATGCACCATTTGTTCCCCACGCGAGATCGCTGGTCAGCCAAAAGACCAACTGAGCAATCGCAAGAGACCAGATAGCATTAGGTTCAATATACCAAGCACACACAACCAGCAATGCAGCCAGCGCCTGTAACAGTTGAGCCAGAGCTAAGATCTGTTTTCGTGAATAACGGTCAATGGCCGTTGCAAACAAAGGGTTGCGACAAACGATAATGCTGTACAGCACAACGTCAGTATGGCTAAAAATGTACTATTATTGCCTTGCGACAGAATGCTCCATGGGAGTGCCATCAACATCATCCCCGAAGCAATACCATCGAAGAGCAGCGCTGAAAGGTGTTGTATTGAAGTCCTTTTCATCATTATTCCTTTATCTTTGTGACTGGTTTCAATGCTAAAACCTCAACATTACTTGAGGTCAAGCTATACTTGATTGCAAAAGGAGAATGAAATGGAATTAACCGTTGGTCAGGTAGCAAAGCGGGCAGAAGTCGCTGTGTCCGCTCTGCATTTTTACGAACAAAAAGGAATGATATCGAGTTGGCGTAATCAAGGAAATCAACGTCGATACGACCGTTCAGTATTGAGACGCATCGCTGTCATTAAAACTGGGCAACAACTAGGTTTAAGTTTGGAGGAGATAAAACAGGCATTATCGGTACTGCCCATTGATAGAGCCCCCTCTCAAGAGGAGTGGGAATCCATGGGACAAAACTGGAAACAAATATTAGATGAAAAAATCGGTTAATGACCAAACTCAGAGATGAGCTTGGAGAATGCATAGGCTGTGGTTGCTTGTCGCTAAATCGTTGTCGACTAAGAAATCCTAACGACATATTGGCTCAACAAGGAAATGGTGCTTTGCTTTGGAAGCAAAACACCTAGTTATTCGTTTAGGTGACTAACGTCTCGACTTGTTCTATACCGTTAAGTCTTCTTCTTTCAGTTTTGGGGCAAAGTGAATCATGTGCTTGTTAAAGCTAAATGATGCGGGACCATGAGTGTTTTTTGTTGTGATCTTCTCTTCGTCAAAAGCGACTGTTACACGAGTATGAGTTTGAACCAAAGACGCTACGGTATTAAGCTCTAACTTCGCAAACAGCTCCAGCTCCAGCCTCTCTTTCTCGG
>ASHK01000007.1 GCA_000695745.1 Vibrio madracius
TCACCACCCGATTCATCACTTGAATACAAGGTGTCAGTAAGACTGTCTTGAACATATTCTTTTGGCTCAGTGCCAATTTTGAAGTATTCAAACATAGTCGAACCATCTGTTTTATTGGTGAGCAGCCCTGAATCACGATCAATACGAACACGGGTGATGTCATTCGGGATTTGCTTCGCTTGTTGTGGATGACCTTCTAACGCAACATGCATAAAGTCGACCCAAGCTGGCTGTGCCGTTTTAGCCCCTGCTTCAGCTCCAGTAATTTGGTCTTTACCTAAGTTCGGGTTCGCAGTAGTACGTCCTAGCTTGCGCTGGTGGTCATCGAAGCCAACCCACGCGGTAGCAACAATACCTGGACCATAGCCGTTGTACCATGCATCTTTCGAATCGTTGGTCGTACCGGTTTTACCACCAATATCACGACGCTTCAGCTTTTGTGCACGCCAACCGGTGCCATTCCAGCCAGTGCCATCTCGCCAGCTGCCGCCACCCCACACGTTGCTGTAGAGCATCTCGCGAGTTAAGAACGCTGTTTGTTCAGACAGGACTTTTGGTGCATAGCGCGGCTCATCCGTTACCATGTCTTCTTCATTGAACTGAGCAATATCAACCGGTGCCAATTCTGTCGCGTTAGTTGCTTCTTCAACACTTGGTGCTGCGCCATCATCGTTGCTGGCATCGACCATTTCTGGTGCTTGCATTTGTGGGCAATCTTGGTGGCAGACCACCTTTGGATTTGCTTCAAACTCAATCTTACCAAATGGGTCTTCAACTTTACTGATGTAATAAGGCTCTACATAGTAGCCACCATTAGCAAACACGGAGAAACCTTGTGCCATCTGAATTGGCGTTAAACTGCCCGCACCCAAAGCGATGGTTTCTGAACGTGGTAGCTTGGATTTATCAAAGCCAAAACGAGTCAGGTAATCGCGAGTTTCATCTAAGCCGACTTCACGGAGCACTCGCACCGCCATGACGTTCTTAGACTGTGCCAAACCAATTCTTAGGCGAGTAGGGCCGGTGTAAGTCGGTGGTGAGTTTTTCGGGCGCCAAGCGGTACCCGCGCTCTTATCCCATTTGTTTATAGGCGCATCATTAACCAGACTGGCAAGTGTCATCCCTTTATCCAGTGCTGCCGCATAAATAAATGGTTTGATACTAGAACCTACCTGTCTTACTGATTGAGTAGCGCGGTTGAACTTGCTGTGAACAAAGTTAAAACCACCCACTAACGACAGTACAGCGCCATTCTCAGGGTTGATTGCAACAAAAGCAGTATTGGCATTTGGTACCTGACTTAAGCGCCAAGAAATCGCCACCGGTTCTGGCATTTCACCGTCTTCAGTTTGGACTTCTTTGTCTTCTGGAGCTACATCTGGCGTACCGTCTAAGTCAGCTGCACGCACCCAAATTTGTTGACCAACAGCTAAAATGTCTGATGCAGTTTTGGGCGCATCACCTTGACGATCATCGGTTCTAAACTTACGAGCCCATTTCATGTTGTCCCAATCAATCGTCTGCTCACCATAGCTCTTAACGTATACCGTGGCTGTTTTACCTGCGACTTTTTCAACGACCGCAGGGCGCAATTCACCATAAGTCGGCTGGCTACGAAGATGTTTGATGATTTCTTCTTCGCTCATTGCGGTTTGTCCCGGTTTCCAAAGTACTTTTTCAGCACCGCGATAGCCGTGACGCTCATCGTAGCTCAGTAGATTTTTTGATGGCGGCAATATGGGCTGCTTTTTGTAGTTTAGAGTCGATCGTTGTGGTGACGCGCATACCTGATTCATAGGCCGCTTCACCGTAGCGGTTTACCATCCAAGCACGAGCGATCTCTGCAACATATGGTGCGCTGAGTTCAATCTCTGCACCGTGATATTGAGAAATGATAGGTTCGCTACGAGCCTCATCAAACTGTGCTTGAGTGATGTATTTCTCTGACAGCATACGAGAGAGTACGACATTGCGGCGCTGCGTTGCACGCTCGACCGAGTAAATCGGGTTCATCGTTGATGGTGCTTTAGGTAAGCCAGCCAACACGGCAATCTCGCTTAGGGTTAGATCTTTGAGGTCGCGTCCAAAATAGCTTGAGCTG
>ASHK01000008.1 GCA_000695745.1 Vibrio madracius
GATACTTGTCAATATTGGCGCATTTGTTTGGACATTTACGCCATCAGGTTCTGAGTTCGTTCAACGTTTTATTGGCAATTGGTTCTAGCCATTGTGGCGAGGGATAGATAGACAAACGGTTTAAGCGTGTTTCCCAATTCATGGCATTTGTTGCGATGTTTTGCATGGTAGGCGGCTACGTTGATATTGCGATGCTCATCCTTACCAAGCAGCGTAAAAACCGCAAAAATATAGGAAAAGGTATGTTTGAACCAATAGCAGTAGACAGAGATGAATTACAATTGGCGGTTTCGTTGCCAGAGTTGGACACTGTCGACCACGCGGTATGCGTTCCATTAGAGGGCATTGCGAAATCTGAAATACTCAATTCTTCTCTAGATGCGCTGTTTGTCTCTGGTCTACTCCCAGAGCAACGCCGCGAGTTGGCTACAATGTGTGACATTCAGGGGCTTGAGCTTGTTGTCTTTGAACATCCTTTTAACGATAAATTCGTTATTAAAGATGTGGTATTGAATATCACGAATAAGCTTTTCTCAAATGAGATGCCAAAGAATATCGACTTTGCTGACATTAGAAACTTAAATCAATCCTCAGACTACCTGTTTGCTTTCAACAGCCAGTCTTCAGCTTTAGAGTTTTTGCAACTACAAGAGTTAGGGGCCGTGATTGGCGGTGTGTACTTAGCTCATGGTAACGTTGATTTGGATGAGTACCAGTCTGCAAACCAACAACTGAGTCGATATATCTCAGAGTATGGTTACCTTTGCTCAAGCTTTCATTCATCCGGATTTGCAGAGTGCACAATCTTGCTAGGGATTAAAAGGTAATGTGAACCTATTTAGACACTGCTAGAGCAATCTGATGAGGTTACTGATGACTTTAGCGAGTTTGTCTTAAGCACTTTGTGTATCATAAATTAAGTAGGAAAAATAGTGATTAAGTGGCCATGCATATTTAAGTTAGACGGGGACCCTGAACTCATGTTTATCGATTCTGAACCAGTATTGACTCGCGAATTAGAATCGCTGATTTGGAGCGATTCTGATCGTTTGATTGATAGTGATGGTCACAATTACATGGTCGTCCAACACAACAAACACTATGTATTTAAACAGGGTGATGAGGTGGTATCGCTAGCAGAAATAACCCACCTTATTCAAGAGCATGAGTTTGCAAAAGCCGAAGTGTGTTTAACGAAAATACAGTTTGTGTCTGTGGAACAAGCTATCCAATCTTTGTCGATGGAGCAATAAATAAGTGAAGTACTCAGTCGTGGGAGTGACATAAAGGCAGTTAAGTCATTATCGTTTCAGATAAAAGGAGTTTAACAGTGAAAGCTGCATTGTTGAAAGCTGTGGAATTGACGCGGTTGTGCTCGGTTTACGTTGGTGGACTTTTGCTGCCCCAAGCGATGGTAAGTGAGCCAATACCGAAATAATCGGGGGATTCGCAATCCGATTAGGGAATAAGCTCGGCGTTTGGTTAACTATCGAATTATTGTGGAGAGGCGAGATGTCAGAACACTACGCGCAGATATGTTGGAAGCGACAACAAGATGAGGTATT
>ASHK01000009.1 GCA_000695745.1 Vibrio madracius
GAGGTGCCACCATCGTTGGCCTTTGTTTAGGTGCTTATGCCCTCGCCAAAGCCGGTTTATTAGATGGCAAACGCGCAACGACTCATTGGGGATTCCAGCAAGAATTCACAGATTCGTTCCCGCAAGTCGATGTCGATTGTGAACCCCTTTTTATCGAACAGGATAGAATCATTACCTCTGCCGGAACGGCAGCCTCACTTGACTGCTGCTTGCACATTGTTCGTTCTTTGTGTGGAAGTGATACGGCATCAAACCTTGCCCGTATGATGGTGACTGCTCCATTTCGAAGTGGCGGGCAATTACAGTACATTCCTAATCCAATTACTAAGCAGCCTGATAAGCCCACCAGTTTTGGTCACGTTATTAGTGAAATCGAGCAAAACCTTGCCGTACACTATGACTTAGACAGTGTTGCGCAGCGCTGCGCAATGAGTCGTCGTACATTTACCCGACAGTTCAAAGCGGCTTACGGTTGTACTTTTGGAGAATGGTTACTAAACAAAAGACTCGCGCTCAGTCAGCAACTACTAGAGTCAACTCACTATACAGTGGCGACCACTGCGGAACTCTCTGGCTTTGGCTCAGAGAGTGTGTTTCGTAAGCACTTCAAAGCAGCGTTTAACACCTCACCAAGCCAATGGCGCGCCACCTTCCAAGGTTAACCTACTTTAGGTTAGCCACATGAGCTTCTCACCACCAGCTTGGGCGGGAACACCACGCTTTTGTATGGCTGTTTGTCGCCCTCCATGCGAGACAGAATGATCTCTCCCGCCGCTCGTCCTATCTCTCTTGCAGAAACAGAAATGGAAGTCAGCGCTGGGTTCGTGTCCGCCGATTCGSCACATCATCGAAGCCCACAACCGCGATATCTTTACCCACAGTTTTGTCCAAGATTCTTTAATTGCCCGCATTACGCCAAAGGCGACAATGTCTTGGTAGCCGATAATAGCGGTAATTTCTGGATGCTGATCCAGTAGCTCCCTTGTCACCTTAGCGCCTTCCGAACGACTCGCTGAGCAGCTTCGGATATATCGTTCATTGAATGGAATACCATGTTCCATCAATTTTGACATATAGCCACCAAGACGGTGGGAACGCGTTTTCGAGATCTCTAATCCACCTACGAATGCAATGTGTTTATGACCTTTTTTGATAAGGTGCTCTGTTGCCAGTTGTAAGCCCATAAAGTTATTGGTGCCGACAAAATCAAATTGGTCTTCTCCAATCGGACGCACAGCTAGCACTATCGGAAACCCTCGACTTTGCACCGTCTCCAAGAAATCCAAATTGGTTTCCATCGCCGGGCACATAACTACTCCACCAGCATTCTGGCTTAACAGCGAGTCTATAAACTTACTTTGTCGCTCAACGCTCTCTTCGGCATTGGCGAGAAAGAGGAGAGAGTCTTGCTCTTCAAGATAATGGCTTAGTCCTGCGATCATCTCAGAAAAAACGGGTTAGTGATATCAGGTGTGACAAGCCCGACTAGATTACTGCGTTTATGTCGCAAGTTAGCCGCAGCCTGATTGTAAACATAACCTAACTCTTTAACCGCCTCTAACACCCGCTCACGAGTCGTCGCTGAGATGCGTCCTTTATTTGTCAAAACCATGGATACGGTAGCGGTGGAAACGCCGCAATACTTCGCCACATCCGCTATGGTTGCTTTTGTCATATTGAGCTCCAGTAAATGAAATTAACACCAGTTATAACGACTTTCTGCGGTGATTAAAACAAGGTTAATCGTTTAACCTAAACAACCCTCTTTTTCCGTCATGATTATGTGATTAACTGCTAAATTCCCTTTAAATTTAGTGGTTAATAAATGCTAAATGCGTGGTTAAACGCGTTAACCAGTTTGTTAGTTGATTAACTGAGTGATTAGACTGTAGTCAAATGATTAACTCAAGGTGATGTATGAAGTACCTATCTGGTCAAGCCAATTATGACAAGTTTCCAAATGTAGAAGTGAAAGGCTATGAGCACGCGGCCGTGCGCAGTTGGGAGCATATTGTTGACACAATTGAACAACGCATTCAGGGCCAAGATAAACATATTTTGGTGATCGATACCTATCATGGTGTCAATCACAATGAAATCCTCGACCAGCTTGTCGCTCCGCTCTCCCCCGCTTTAGTGGTGTCAATGGACGACGCGAAATATTCCGAAGAGCATATCTTCGCTATGTTAGAACGCAACATTACCGATGACCGAGTATTTGGTGTCATTGCGCCACACAAGCTGGACGAGTTCTTTGACAGTGAAAAATTACAACAACTCAAGCAAACCGTTACCGATGCTGATTCTGGCCTAATTGTTGTTTTAGGCCATGGCGCAAGATTGGTCGCAGAAGGGGATACCTTCATCTATGCTGACCTTGCTCGTTGGGAAATCCAACAACGCTTCCGCCGTGGTGAGCTTGGTAACTGGGCGCAGAAAACTACGACGAGGATGTATTACGTAAATACAAACGCTCGTTCTTTATTGAATGGCGAGTCTTCGACCGTTATAAGACTAAGCTGTTGTCTGACATTGATTTTCTATTAGATACTAACACGGCTTTTGACCCTAAAATGGTCTCTGGCTCGGCATTTAATGCAGGCCTAAAGCAAGCCACAACTCAGCCATTATRGATTGGTTCCTTTCTTTGACCCGGGAGTTTGGGGTGGTCAATGGATGAAAGAAGTCTGCGACCTCGACCAAGATAAGCCAAATTATGCATGGTGTTTTGACTGCGTTCCCGAAGAGAACAGCCTATTGCTTAAATTCGGTGACGTTGTTGTCGAAGTTCCATCGCAAGACTTGGTTTTAACCCAACCTCGCGCTCTATTGGGCGAAAGCGTTCATGCGCGTTTGGTGCAGAATTTCCGATTCGTTTCGACTTCCTAGATACCATGCAGGGTCAGCATT
>ASHK01000010.1 GCA_000695745.1 Vibrio madracius
GTTTGCGCAGATTCGCTGAACTTTGAGGCACCATTATATTGGGCGATGAGTATGCCTGTTCCGCTGCTGACCATCATGGAAACAACAATAAGGAAGAAAGATATTTGGCTGATCACTCCCACAGCGGAAACCGCGAGGTCAGAGTAACCACTGAGCATAAATACATCCGTGGTATTAAGTGCGGTTCTTAGCAAAACTTCGATAAAGATCGGCCAAGTCAACGCTACGATATTCATTCGTTTGTTGAGCGCTGAAGCGTTTTCAGACATTCGATTTACGCCTAATTAAGAGATGAGCAGGTTAAAGGGGCGGCAAGTTTACTCCCAAATAGAGTAAAGGCAATACCATTGTCAAAGTAGGGGATAGTTTGACATATTTGTCAGGAATGTAAACGTTACCATTCTTGGTTGAGAATGTTTCTTTATTGCAGCAGTAAGATGGTCAAAAAAAAGAGACCAAGATCTCGATGTTACACTATGAAACGTTCGGAGAGCTTGTTTTTACATGATGTGTTAACCAATTCAAACAAATTAAACAACTCGTTACAGTTGTTGTTACGTTTGTAAATTTTTTTAACCTCCTCACATTAATTGTTCGTTTTATCACTATACTTTGGGTTAAACGTTTTCACTTTGAGTGTAATTTAGTCAAACAATAACGTTTTTACCCCCTACACAAACATTATAAAATTAACAAATAGGACTTGTTCAAATGAAAAAGTTAACTCTTCTAGCTGCGCTTTGTGCTGGTATGGGCTTTGGAACTCAAGCAGTTGCAAGCACGACGGTAGGTTTTACTATCTACAAGTACGACGATAACTTCATGTCTGTAGTTCGCCAAGCTATCGAAAAAGAAGCGAACCAAGACAGTGATACGCGTATCCTGATGAACGATTCTCAGAACAGCCAATCTATGCAAAATGACCAAGTAGACGTAATGCTTGCTCGTGGCGTTCAAGCGCTTGCTATCAACCTAGTTGACCCTGCAGCGGCTCCAACTATCATCCAAAAAGCGAAAATGGATGATGTACCAATTGTTTTCTACAACAAAGAACCAAGTGCTAAAGCGCTAGCAAGCTATGACAAAGCTTACTATGTTGGTACTGACTCTAAAGAGTCTGGCATTATTCAAGGTGACTTAATTGCTCAGCAATGGAAAGCGAACCCATCTTGGGATAAGAATGGCGACGGCGTTCTATCCTATGTTCTTCTTAAAGGCGAACCAGTCACCCAGATGCAGAAGCACGTACAACGTACTCTGTGAAAACCATCAACGACAACGGCATCAAGACTGAAGAGTTACACATGGATACAGGCATGTGGGATACAGCGATGGCGAAAGATAAGATGGACGCTTGGTTGTCAGGTCCTAACGGTAACAAGATTGAAGTGGTTATTGCTAACAACGACGGCATGGCAATGGGTGCTGTAGAAGCACTGAAAGGTTCTGGCGCTAATATCCCAGTGTTTGGTGTTGATGCACTTGCAGAAGCTTTAGCGCTTATCAAGTCTGGCGACATGGCAGGTACAGTACTGAACGATGCAGACTCTCAAGCCAAAGCAACATTTGAATTAGCTCGTAACCTAGCAAATGGTAAAGCGGCAACAGAAGGCACTCAATGGGAACTGAATAACAAAGTTGTACGTGTTCCTTACGTTGGCGTTGATAAGTCAACTCTAGAATAATCTCGCAAATAAGGGAGGAGGATAACTTCTCCCTTAATCCCTACCAAACATATCGATACCAATCATTAAAACTATTGGTACGGGATTGTTTTGTCTGATTTTTACCTCATACCAAATAATTAATAAGTGATGCCATGGAAAATCAACAGCATGAGTTTCTGTTAGAAATGACAGGGGTGAGTAAGTCTTTCCCAGGGGTTAAGGCATTAGACAAGGTAAATCTTAAAGTTCGACCACACTCTATTCATGCGTTAATGGGTGAGAATGGGGCGGGTAAGTCGACGTTACTAAAATGCCTATTTGGAATTTACGAAAAAGATGAAGGTGATATTGTTTTTCTAGGAAAACATATCGATTTTCAATCATCAAAAGAAGCATTGGAATCTGGGGTTTCAATGGTTCACCAAGAGTTAAACCAAGTACTCCAATGTACTGTTATGGATAATATATGGCTGGGCCGTTATCCAAAGAAAGGTTTCTTTGTTGACCATGACAAAATGTATCGTGATACCAAAGAAATCTTTAAAGAACTCGATATTAATATCGATCCTCGAGTGAAAGTGAATACCTTGTCGGTATCACAGATGCAGATGCTAGAAATCGCCAAAGCGTTTTCTTACGATGCAAAAATCGTGATCATGGATGAGCCAACCTCTTCTCTTACCGAGAAAGAAGTCAACCACCTTTTTACCATCATTAAGAAGCTCAAAGACAAAGGCTGTGGCGTTGTTTATATCTCTCACAAAATGGAAGAGATCTTCGCGATTTGCGATGACATCACTATTCTTCGTGATGGGCAATGGGTCGACACGCGTCCTCTTGAGGGTCTTACTATGGACTCAATCATTTCTATGATGGTAGGTCGTGAACTGACGCAGCGCTTCCCAGAAAAAAGCAATGTACCGAAAGAAACCATTCTTGAGTTCAACATCTCACGGCACTTAATCAACCATCGATTCAAGACGTTTCATTTGAACTTAAGCCGGTGAAATCCTAGGGGTTGCGGGCTTGGTAGGGTCAAAACGGACCGATATTGTTGAAACTATTTTTGGTGTTCGAGAGCGTAGCGAAGGCAAAATTTTGCTTAACGGCAAAGAGATGCGAAACCGAGATGCACACGAGGCCATCAACAATGGCTTTGCTTTGGTTACCGAAGAACGTCGCTCGACAGGTATCTACGGAAACCTTGATATTACCTTTAACTCTCTAGTGGCGAATGTTGAGGAATACAAAACCAAGTCTGGCTTGCTCAGTAACAAGAAAATGAAGAGTGATACTCAGTGGGTGATTGATTCTATGAGCGTGAAAACGCCAGGTCATGAAACTGCCATTGGGTCGCTGTCTGGTGGTAACCAACAAAAGGTCATCATTGGTCGCTGGTTGTTAACTCAGCCGGAAATTCTCATGCTTGATGAACCAACTCGTGGCATCGATGTGGGTGCGAAGTTCGAAATCTATCAGCTTATTTTGGAGTTAGCGAAGAAGAACAAAGGCATCATCATTATCTCATCAGAAATGCCGGAATTGCTCGGTATCACAGACCGAATTCTAGTGATGAGTAACGGTCGTGCTGCTGGCATCGTCGAGACAAAAAATACTACTCAGAATGAAATTTTAGAGCTGGCCTCTCGTTACCTCTAGGAAAAATATTATGGACTCAGTAAAAACATTTGCACTAAAGCACCTCAAAGAAGGGGCTATTTATGCGGTTCTTTTTATCTTGTTAGCGGTTATCGTGATTCAAGAGCCGTCTTTCTTAAGTTTACGTAACTTCAGTAACATCCTGACGCAATCGTCAGTGCGTGTCATTATTGCTCTTGGTGTCGCCGGTTTGATTGTTACTCAGGGTACTGACCTTTCGGCAGGTCGCCAAGTTGGTCTAGCCGCGGTAGTGTCTGCAACATTACTGCAATCGGTGGATAATGTGAACAAGGTTTTCCCAAGCATTGGTGAAGTGCCGATTCTAGCGGTTATCCTTGTTGTCTGTGCTATCGGTGCCATCATCGGTCTGGTTAACGGTATTATTGTTGCGTACCTAAAAGTAACGCCATTTATCGCCACATTGGGTACGATGATTATCGTTTATGGTATCAACTCGCTTTACTACGATTCTGTAGGTGCATCGCCTATTGCAGGCTTTGATGAGCGTTTTTCTGTATTCACGCAAGGTTTTATACGGATGGGCGATTTTAGGTTCTCCTATATAACCTTCTACGCCATTATTGCTATCGTCTTTATGTGGGTTCTATGGAATAAGACCGTATTTGGTAAAAACATCTTCGCAGTGGGTGGTAACCCAGAAGCGGCTAAGGTATCAGGTGTTAACGTACCAATGACACTCTTGAAAGTGTACGCGCTATCGGGTGTTTTCTATGCCTTCGGCGGTATGCTAGAAGCGGGGCGTATCGGTAGTGCAACCAACAACCTTGGTTTCCTATACGAACTTGACGCCATTGCTGCCTGTGTGGTTGGTGGTGTCTCGTTTGCGGGTGGTGTTGGTAGTATTGCTGGGGTCGTGACCGGTGTTCTTATCTTCACTGTCATCAACTATGGTATGACCTACATTGGTGTTAGCCCCTACTGGCAGTACATCATCAAAGGTTCCATCATTATCTTCGCTGTTGCGCTCGACTCAATGAAATACGCGAACAAGAAGTAACTCTAAAAAAGGCGTCCATGTTGGACGCCTTTTTTCTTTTCTATTCGTCATTGTTGGTTATGTTCTGTGTAATCGTTTAACCAATATGCCACCTCTCCTTGGCCCTATTTAAAGGTGTGATGACGTGATACTGGTCATTTAAAATGCTATTTTTTAATGAAATTAGTGTAAACGTTTACACTTTTTGCACTTGATCACAGAACGATCGGAGGGGCTATTGCTACAATTCCCTCAGTTTGAAAATAACGAGCGTATTCACGTAATAACTCGCTCAATGTTCAGAGTTAAATCTAGGAGTGCAATGTGAAAGTACTAGTGACGGGCGGAATGGGCTACATCGGCAGCCATACCTGCGTTCAAATGTTGGAAAGTGGTATCGAACCTATCATCATCGATAATTTGTGTAACGCTAATCAAGCAGTGCTAGCACGTATTGAAGCATTGACTGGTCAAGCTCCGACTTTCTATCAGGCGACATCCGCGATGAAGCGTTACTTGACCGCATTTTCGAGGAGAATGAGATCCAGTCGGTGATTCACTTTGCAGGTTTAAAAGCAGTTGGCGAATCAGTGGCTAAGCCTATCGAGTATTACGACAATAATGTGAATGGCACCTTGGTACTGGCTCGTGCAATGAGAAAAGCGGGTGTTAAGAGCATCATTTTCAGTTCCTCTGCAACAGTGTATGGCGATCCAGAAGTGGTACCCATTACGGAAACCTCTCCTGTTGGTAATACGACGAATCCATACGGAACCAGTAAGTTCATGGTTGAGCGCTGCCTAAGTGATGTTTTCACATCCGATAATGAGTGGAGCATTACCTTACTGCGTTATTTCAATCCTGTCGGCGCACATCCATCAGGCACGATGGGTGAAGATCCTAAAGGCATTCCTAACAATCTAATGCCATTTATTGCTCAAGTCGCTGTTGGCCGACGCGATAAGTTAGCTGTGTTTGGTAATGATTACCCAACGCCAGACGGTACGGGCGTTCGCGACTATATCCACGTTATGGATTTGGCGGATGGTCACATTGCCGCGTTAAAAGCGGTAGGTCTTAAGGCTGGATTGCATATCTACAACCTTGGCACAGGAAAAGGCAGCAGTGTTCTTGAAATGGTAGATGCATTTGCAACGGCTTGTGGTAAGCCAATTCCTTATGAACTGCAGCCTCGCCGTCCAGGTGATATTGCAGAGTGCTGGGCAAGCACAGCAAAAGCCGAAGCAGATTTAAACTGGAAAGCGACACGTACATTGCAAGACATGACCGCTGATTCATGGCATTGGCAGTCAAACAACCCGAATGGTTACGACAGCGAATAAATCGCGTCGTTCTCCCAACAGATGATAACAATTTAACTATTGAGTAAGCATTATGTCGAGCATTGAATTTAACCAGTCGACCATCCACATCGCCGTTATAACCCACTTACCGGACAGTGGATTTTGGTATCACCACACCGTGCAAAGCGCCCTTGGAGTGGTCAAAACGAAGAAGTGTCTCACGTCCAATTACCAACGTATGACGAGAAGTGCTTTTATGTCCGACCAATGAGCGTATTTCTGGTGATGTAAACCCTGATTACCAAGGGACATACGTGTTCAGTAACGACTTTGCGGCTTTGATGCCTGATTCTCCTGATGCGCCTGAGTCTGACAATCCGTTGTTTAAAACTCAAGGGGTACGTGGCTTAAGTCGCGTGATCTGCTTCTCACCTGATCACAGCAAAACACTTCCAGAGCTTAGCCCTCAAGAACTGCGTTGCGTTGTGGATACGTGGAATGAGCAAATTGAAGAATTAGGTAAAGACTATCTTTGGGTTCAAGCGTTGGAAAACAAAGGTGAAGCAATGGCTGCTCACAGCCACATCCACATGGCCAAATCTGGGCCAACAGCTTCCTCCCAAATGAAATTGAGCGAAAAGATCGCTTGATGCGTGAGTACTATCAGCAGCAAGGCTCTAATCTGCTGGTGGACTATGTTAGCGCAGAAATGAAAGACGGCGCACGTACAGTGGTAGAAACAGAACACTGGCTTGCGGTGGTTCCATATTGGGCTGCGTGGCCATTCGAAACGATGTTGCTTCCAAAAACACATGTTCGCCGTATGAGCGAACTCTCGGAAGAGCAAAAAGACGACTTGGCGGTTGCAATTAAGAAACTAACGTCTCGTTACGACAACTTATTTGAGTGTTCATTCCCGTACTCAATGGGATGGCACTATGCACCCTTCTTTGATGAAGTGAAAGCACAGAACATTGGCAGCTGCATGCCATTTTCTATCCACCACTACTGCGCTCAGCAACGATTCGTAAGTTTATGGTGGGTTATGAAATGTTGGCCGAATCACAACGTGATCTAACCGCAGAACAAGCCGCAGAACGTCTAAGAGCATTAAGTGACGTTCATTACAAACAACAATAATTTAAGAATTTGATGTGGTTGCGTGCTGTGAATATAAGCGGCACGCACAGAAACATCAGGTATTGAGAGACCAAAATATGAAAGACCTAATCCAAAGCGTAGCAAACTCTTTTGAACGAGTACTTGGTTACCAACCAACACATTTCATTCAGGCACCAGGGCGTGTAAACCTTATTGGTGAGCATACCGACTATAATGATGGTTTTGTCCTACCATGTGCTATTAACTATCAAACCGTTGTCGCAGCCGCTAAGCGTGACGATAACCTCATTCGAGTGGTGTCTGTCGATTACCAAGACGCGACTGACGAGTTTGATATCACTCAAGAGATTACGTTCCAACAAGATAAAATGTGGGCCAACTACATTCGTGGTGTTGTTAAGTTCTTAATGGCTCGCGGTTATCAAATTGGTGGTGCAGACATTTCTGTTTCTGGCAACGTACCACAAGGTGCTGGCCTGAGCTCTTCAGCCGCACTAGAGGTGGTCATCGGTCAAACATTTAAAACACTGTATGAGTTAGAGATTTCACAAGCGGAAATAGCGCTCAATGGTCAGCAAGCAGAAAATGAGTTTGTCGGTTGTAATTGCGGCATTATGGACCAGCTGATTTCGGCTGAGGGTCAAGCGAACCATGCGCTACTTATTGATTGCCGCAGCCTAGAAACTCAAGCGGTTTCGATGCCAGAAGATATGGCGGTTGTCATTATCAACTCCAACAAAAAACGTGGTCTAGTTGACAGTGAATACAACACTCGCCGCGAGCAGTGTGAAGAAGCGGCGCGTATTTTTGGTGTCAAAGCGCTACGTGACGTAACTATTGAGCAGTTCAACGCTCGAGTCTCTGAGTTGGATGAAGTGGTTGCTAAACGTGCTCGTCACGTTATCACTGAGAACGACCGTACTGTCGAAGCAGCGAAAGCACTCAGTACTGGCGATATGAAACGTTTAGGTGAACTTATGGCACAGTCTCATGCATCAATGCGTGATGACTTTGAAATCACAGTGAAAGAGATCGATACCATTGTCGATATCGTCAAAGCGGTCATTGGTGACCAAGGCGGTGTGCGTATGACGGGTGGTGGATTTGGTGGTTGTATTGTTTCGTTGATTCCACCAACGCTAGTGGAAGCAGTCACCAATGCAATTGCAGAACAATACGAAGCTGCGACAGGTCTAAAAGAATCGATCTATGTATGCCAAGCAAAAGATGGCGCAGGGGCGGTCTCACAATGATCAGTACTAATGAGCGCTTGAGCGCTATGAATGATGCTATGACAGAGGTAGCTTCATTCGATGGAGAGCCAGCTAAGGTACTACACCTTAAAAATGCCTCAGGCATGACGGCCTCTTTTATGGATATAGGAGCAACGTGGTTGAGTTGCTCACTCCCTTTGTCAGGCGAACAGCGCGAAGTGTTATTGCGTTCACCTAATATGGCAGAACACACGCGACAAGGGGCTTATTTTGGTTCAGTGGTGGGGAGATACGCCAATCGGATTGATAAAGGGCAATTCGAGATAGGTGGCACGTCGTATCAAGTCACTTGTAACAATGGCGAAAACGCTTTGCATGGGGGTGTAGAGGGTTTTGATAAACGTCGTTGGCGTATTGACTCGCACACTGAATCAACTCTTGTACTGTCACTGCAATCTGAAGATGGTGATCAGGCTTTCCGGGAACAGCAAGCGTTCGAGTTGAGTATCAGCTAACGGATGATAACGAGCTGAAGATCACTTATCACGCGACTTGTGATAAGACAACGCCAATGAATTTGACGAATCATGCGTATTTTAATCTGGCTGGTGAGTCGAGTTCTGCGAAGAGTACGGATCATAAACTGCAAATGTTTGCTCATAGTTATCTGCCAACTAGAGAGGATTTAATCCCTCTTGGTGAACTAAAATCGGTAGAAGGAACCAGTTTTGACTTCACAACTATGAAGCAAATTGGCCGGGATTTTCTGAAGGAACAAGACCAAAAAACAGCGGGTGGTTACGATCACGCGTTTGTGTTTGACGCAACACTTACCGACGGTCAGTCTGTAGTTGCGACGTTGGAATCACCAGAGCAAGACGTGGTAATGGAAGTCTTGACGACCAAACCTGCGGTTCAGTTTTATTCAGGTAAT
>ASHK01000011.1 GCA_000695745.1 Vibrio madracius
AAGTAAGGTTTTGATCTCTTGCGTTGATAAGCCCAATGACGTTTTTACCATTTGAAGTAATGGGGCAAAGTTAAACCACACCACAAAAGTAATAAAAAAGGCCATCCAGCTTAAGTGCAGTGTTTTCATCTTCCCTGAAAACGAAAACAAATTAAATTTAGTGCTTTCCATAACAAATTCCTTTTACTGATCAATGTGTTGATCAGATTTCCTTGTACACGAAGAGTTAAGCTGCAAGTGGCAACTTGAGTTGAACATCATTACCACTGACTCGTACATCAAACCGTGTCAGTTGGACCTCTGGCTCTTCAATGCAGACACCCGTTTGTAAGTTAAAGTGCTGCTTGTAAAGCGGTGAAGCCACACAAGGTTGGCCATCTAGCGAGCCCATAATGCCGCGAGACATCACATAGGCATGACCAAACGGATCGTAATTGCAAAGCGCGTACAGTTGGTCGCTACGCTGACAATAGAAAATAGCGACCTGTTTATCTTCGACTTTAGCACACACTCCGGTATGGGGTACTAAGTCATCAGTTGAGCAAACAGTTAACCACTGACTCATATTCTTCTCCTTAACTATCAAATTTCATTCGCCTATAGCGAGGCAACGTCGTTAAACTTCAACAACATCAATGCGTTGCTCCAAAACAAGCGCTTGTTTCTTATTATTAGTTGGGAATCTTTGTTGGCGAATATTGACAAACTGAAGGTTACCATCCAGCTCATCGGTATTAATAAAGTGTTGGAATCGTTTCAGTTTTTCTGGGTTTTCGAGTGTGGTTTTCCACTCACACTGATACTTACCGACATTGGTAGCCATGTCTTTTTCCAGCTCATCGGCGAGTTGCAATTTGTCATCGACAATCACTTGTTTGAGGTATTCAATGCCGCCCTCTAGGTTTTCAAGCCACACAGAAGTTCGTTGTAAACGGTCTGCAGTGCGGATGTAAAACATCAATAGACGGTCGATATAACGAATCAGTGTTTGTTCATCAAGATCAGTGGCTAGTAAGTCAGCGTGACGAGGACGCATGCCACCATTTCCACACACATATAAGTTCCAGCCTTTGTCGGAGGCAATCACACCAATGTCTTTCGACTGCGCTTCTGCACATTCACGAGTACAACCTGAGACAGCGAACTTCAGTTTGTGAGGCGATCTTAGTCCTTTGTAACGATTTTCGATGTCGATAGCTAAGCCTACACTGTCACCGACACCATAACGGCACCATGTGCTCCCCACACACGATTTCACCGTTCGTACCGATTTGCCATAGGCGTGTCCGGTTTCAAATCCTGCTTCCACCAATCGTTTCCAAATCAAAGGCAACTCATTGAGTTGTGCCCCAAACAAGTCAACGCGTTGACCTCCGGTAATCTTGGTGTAGAGGTCGAAATCTTTAGCTACCTGACCAAGTACAATCAATTTATCTGGTGTGATTTCCCCACCAGCAATACGAGGAACCACCGAATATGTTCCATCTTTTTGCATATTACCTAGATAGATATCGTTGGTATCTTGGAGCTCCATGTGTTGCTCTTCTAGAATATAGTCATTCCAAAACGACGCTAAAATTGAGCCACTGTTGGTTTGCAAATCTCACACCCCAACCCAGAGCCATGACTCGATAGTAATTCATCAAACGTCTTAATTTGGTTAACGCGAATAATGTCGCTGAGTTCGTGACGGGAATAGCAAAGTGCTCACAAATATCGTTGTTCACTTCCACGCCGAGGTTCATCAGCTCACTATCAAGTACTTGTTTTGCTAACGCTGAACAGCCACCACAACCTGTCGATGCGTTAGTGGTATCTTTTAGCGCAGCCATCGTGTTACAACCGCTCGCCACCGCTTGTTTGATATCACCCTTTGTCACATCAAAACAGGAGCAGATCACCGCAGAGTCAGGCAGAGCATCCACGCCGAGTCCTGCTGAGCTATCGTCAGCCACATTAGGTAAAATTAATATCGATGGGCTGTCTGGGAGAGCCATGTCGTTTTGTTTGAGTTGCAATAAGCTGCCGTAGGCATCAGCATCCCCTACCAAAACAGCACCTACAATTTTACTGCCATCCTCAGACACAATTAGCCGCTTGTAGACTTGCTCAATTTCGTCATTGTAGGTGTATGACTGCGCACCAACTGTCTTTCCGTGTACCTCACCAATACTCGCCACATCAACGCCCAGCAATTTAAGTTTGGTGCTCATATCGGCACCAGTAAATGCCAGTGGCTCCAATGAATCGACCATTTTACTAGCTGCGACTTTTGCCATTTGATAACCCGGAGCAACAAGCCCGAAGATCTGATTTTGCCACAAAGCACATTCGCCAATCGCATAGATATCATCAACGCTGGTACGGCATTGATCATCAATCACTATTCCGCCACGCTGCCCTATCTCAATACCTGCTTGACGCGCTAACTCATCTTGAGGACGAATGCCGGCCGAAAAGACAATAAGGTCGGTTTCAAGGTAGGTACCATCAGCAAAATTCATTCGATAGCGAGCCTGCTCACCTGCAATAATTTCAGTCGTCGCTTTATCGGTGTGCACCGATACGCCTAAACTTTCAATTTTCCTGCGCAGCAATGCGCCGCCACCTTCATCAAGCTGCACTGCCATTAGACGCGGGGCAAACTCCACCACATGCGTATCTAAACCAAGGTTTTTAATCGCGTTAGCGGCTTCCAAACCGAGTAATCCCCCCCCAACAACGACCCCCGTTTTACTGACTTTACTGCCCAATTCGATGGCATCTAGGTCTTCAATGGTTCGATACACATAACAATGCTCTTGGTCATTACCCGCAATGGGCGGTACAAAAGGAAATGAACCCGTGGCAAGTACCAACTTATCGTAACTCTCTTGACGCCCACTCTCGGTTGTTACCTGCTTTTGGTCTGTATCAATCGAAACAACTTTGTCATTTAAGACATAGTTAATCCCATGATTCTGATAATAAGTTTCATCGGTGAGGGCAAGGTGCTCAGCACCTTTGTCGTCATCAAAATAGCTGGTAAGCTGCACGCGGTCATAAGCAAGTCGCGACTCTTCTGAAAACGTGATAATTTGCGCTGACTCATCATTTGCAGCAATCACGCTATCAATGAACTTGTGGCCTACCATTCCATTGCCGACCACCACAATCCTCTGTGTTTTCATAAGGCTTCCTTTGATATTTACGCTGTCAGTTGTAATTTTTGTTGTTGGTTTTGATTAGGTGCTTCTATCGATACTCGTTCGTTGAGCTGCGACAGCCACTGCATTTGCTCAGCCACTGTGACCACTTGACCGATTACAATGAGAGCAGGCGACTGAATTTGATGGCTATCTCTTAACTCGACAAGCTCATCCAAACTGCCAAGCACCGTTCTTTGCATTGGGCAACAGCCGTTTTCAATTAACGCTACGGGGGTAGACGCCGATAAACCTGCGCCTATAAGAGAGCTCGCAATCATCTCCGCTTTGCTTAACCCCATGTAGATAACGAGAGTTTGATTCAGGTCAGCCAGTGCTTTCCAATGTATGTCCAACTCCTTTTCGGCATGGGCGGTGATAAAAGTACACCCTTGAGCTAAACCGCGATGAGTAAGCGGGATATCAGAGTATGTGGTGCACCCCGAAGCAGCCGTAATGCCTGGAATAATATCGACATCAAAGCCTTGTTTTTTGAGGAGTAGCATTTCTTCTCCGCCACGACCGAATATAAAGGCATCGCCCCCTTTAACTCGGCAAACTCGTCCACCTCGATGGGCATAGTCGATTAAGGTTTGGTTAATTTGCTGCTGGGTATGGCTATGGCAACCCTTAGCTTTGCCAACATAAACCTGCTCGCTGTTGGACGGGAAAAGTGCCTTGATCTCTTGGCTAACGAGATTGTCAAAGATAATGACATCAGCAGATTGGATAGCTCGAAGAGCCTTAACCGTGAGCAAATCAGGATCGCCCGGTCCAGCACCCACCAATGAGATATGATGACTTCTCATACTATTTCCTTGCATGGCATTTCTCCTTATAGACAGGCGAAATTTTTTTATTCGCTTGCCAACTTAGAGGCAATAAGGATGCCAGCGATGATAATAGCCTCGTTACTTTTTCAATAATCTCTTTAAAAACAATGAAATATAAATTTGACCTTTGATTAGGAAACACACAAACATCACCCACAAAAATCCAATTAGAGAAGATTTTGAGCATTTTTAGTGCGAACAATCCCAAAACAGTGCAAATAAACAATAAATCACTGATATTTTATTAAAAAGTCTCACATACCACTTTAGTGGTATATGAACTAACTAACTGTATTAGTTACCTATATTTAGATTAAGTACATATTTATCGCCACAACCATCCAATGGCGCGCGTTTTGCTTTCAGTAACAATTAATGAAAATTGTCAGCAAGGATAGCGGTTATGAGTAAAGAAGGCTGGATTAAGACAACATGCGCTTATTGCGGGGTCGGTTGTGGTGTTGAAGCGAGACCAAAAACAAATGGTCTTCTAGAAATAAGAGGTGATAAGCAGCATCCCTCCAATTACGGCAAACTATGCACAAAGGGCATCGCTCTTGGTGATACGGTCATTACCGACGGTCGCCTTTTAGCACCCACCCATCGTACACGCAGCATTGATGATGTTGAGGAAAGATCTCTGACTTGGGATGAGGCGACGTCGCTTGTCGCTGAGCAATTGCAGAAGACTATTCAACAACATGGCCCTGATTCTGTCGCTTTTTATGTATCAGGTCAGCTCCTCACAGAAGACTACTATGTCGCCAATAAACTGATGAAGGGCTTTATTGGCAGCGGCAATATCGATAGTAATTCTAGGTTATGTATGGCCTCGAGTGTCGTCGGCCATAAACGTGCTTTCGGCAGCGATACTGTCCCCCTGGTCTATGAAGATGTCGAACTGGCTGACTTGGTTGTCATTACTGGTTCTAACTTGGCGTGGTGTCATCCGGTCCTTTTTCAACGCCTAAAAACCGCTAAGCAGAATAATCCGAATATGAAAGTGGTGGTGATCGACCCTCGTGAAACCGCAACGTGTGAGCTTGCCGATCTACACCTCGCGATTCATTCTGGCAGTGATGTTGCTCTGTTCAACGGACTATTGAATCATCTCTCCCTGACGGGGCAGCTCAACGCAAACTACATAGAACATCATACGCAAGGGTTTGATGACGCATTAACCGTTGCAAAGCAGACGGTCGACGTTGGTTCCATCACAGGGTTAGCTCAATCGCAACTTGAGGCGTTTTATACTCTGTTTGCTCACACCCCAAAAACTGTCACCATCTATTCGCAAGGTGTTAATCAATCCAGCAGTGGCTCGAACAAAGTCAACAGTATTCTAAACTGTCATCTGGCTACGGTCGWCGCATCGGGAAACCGGGCATGGGGCCTTTCTCGGTCACAGGGCAGCCTAATGCGATGGGAGGAAGAGAGGTAGGTGCACTGGCAAACACGTTAGCGAGTCACATGGAGTTTGATAACCAGCAGCATCACTCATTAATCAGCGATTTTTGGCAAACCTCCACTCTTGCCACTAAGCCTGGCCTTAAAGCCATCGACCTATTTGACGCAGTCGAAGCAGGAAAAATCAAAGCGATTTGGATCATGGCAACCAACCCCATGGTGAGTCTACCTAACTCAGAAAAAATAAAATCAGCGCTACAAAAGTGCCCGTTTGTGGTGGTCTCGGATTGTATTAAGCAAACCGAAACCGCCCAACTCGCTGACGTGCTTTTACCCGCACAAGGTTGGAGCGAGAAATCCGGCACCGTCACCAATTCTGAGCGCCGTATTTCAAGACAACGTCGATTACTTCCCAGCCCTGGCATGGCGAAACCAGATTGGTGGATAGTAAGCAAAGTGGCAATGAAAATGGGTTTCACCAATGCTTTTGATTATTTACACGAGGGGCAAATCTTCAACGAGTATGCTCGCATGACGACCTTAGGTAATGAGGGCGGTCAACAGCGTGATCTGACATTAAGTGGATTAACTCAGTTAGATGACAAAGGCTATAACACGCTGGTTCCGCAACAATGGCCAGTGTTAACGTTACAAACCGATATCGTCAACCAGCGACTGTTTACCCAACATCAGTTTTATACTGCTGACCAAAGAGCACACTTTGTCGCTACGGGTTATCAAGCCCCACAACAACCAACCAACAATGCGCTGCCTATCTTGCTTAACAGTGGCCGGACTCGAGATCATTGGCACACCATGAGCCGCACTGGATTGTCACCTCAGCTGGCTTCTCATACTCCAGAGCCATATGTGGGCCTACATCCTGAGACGGCTCTGAGGAGGGGACTTAAACCCGGAGACATCGCAGAGATCTCCAACCTACATGCCAAGATCCACATGCGAGTAACAATAGATCCCGGCGTGACTGCTGAGCACGCCTTTGTCCCAATTCACTGGAACTTGGCAACCGCCAGCAATGCCAAAGCATGCCAGCTCATCTCACCCAATACTGACCCTTTCTCCGGTCAGCCTGAATTCAAACATACACCGGTATCAATAAAGCCTTGGCCAAAACAGTGTGAAGCACTGGTCATCAGTCGCACGCCATTAAGCCTCATTGACATGGATTATTGGGTGAAACAGAAAATCGAATCTGGCTACTTGTATCGTATCGCCTCGCAGAGTGACGCGATGTCACTTATCGTTCAACTGACAAACACGCTTGTTATCAGGAACGACAAAACGCTGTCATATGATAGTGGTATCACGGAGCTAGAGCATCGCAAGGCCGTCATTAGCGCCAATGTTATGCAGCGAGCTTTTATCGTGAAAACCACGATACAAGAACATGACCTAGACTGGCTGACCTCTTTGTTTGAGCACCCCGTCAACGACCATTTGGAAAGCCGATTTATGAACCGCGCCTCTGCTGTTCAACACAAGTGATTCGAATACAGCATTGACCTGCCTACATTTTAGGCGCTTAATGTACGTTTAGGTAAACAGTTGTCATTGTCAGATAACACTGAGAATTTTATCCGATAATTAATACTATATTTAAACGACAGCCACCTAGCGTTAAGCTCCGAATGCATAAAAACAAAGTAAGCAGGTAGATATTATGAAAGCAGTGACTAAACAATACGCCGTGATTGGTTTAGGGCGTTTTGGCATGAGCATCTGTAAAGAGTTATCTGAAGCCGGTGCTCAAGTTCTTGCTATCGACATCAATGAAGATCGTGTAAAGGAAGTGTCTAAAATCGTCGCACAAGGCATTATTGCCAACTGTACGATAGAAGAAACCGTTGAAGAACTCAGACTGAATGAGTTCGACATGGTGATGGTATCTATTGGTAATGACATCAATGCCAGTATTCTCACCACACTGGTACTTAAAGAAGCCAAAGTGAAGAAAGTGTGGGTTAAGGCGAATGACAAGTTCCAGTACAAAATCTTGCAAAAGATAGGTGCGGACAAAATCATCATGCCTGAAAGAGATATGGGCATCCGAGTAGCGCAACGTATGCTCGATAACCGAGTGATTGCTTTCAATGAGCTAGGAAGTGGCTTAGCGTTAACCGAAATCGTTGTTGGCAACAAGTTAATGGGTAAAACCTTGGCTGATATCGCTCTTTGCCAAGCGAGTAACATTAAAGTACTTGGGTTTAAGCGCGGACCGGAGCTGGACGCCAACCCTCAGATGAGTCAAACGTTAGAAATTGGTGACATGATCATTGTTGCTGGCCCGGAAAAAGACCTGCACGAAAAGATCAGATTGTCATGAACCGCCGTTTTCAAAAAGGCTGATTTACCCGATAAAACTCAATAAGAAATCAGCCGTTCCATCAGAGCCTTATCTTATTGTCGCTAGCTTTCTGGCGGTTTTTAGTCCCTTCGGCTTTGCTGCTAACCTTGCCCGTCTTTTCTGTCACTGGTTTAAGCTTTAGCGATGCTTTTTTTACGGCAACGTCCGCAATCAGTGTAACTGGACTCGGCGTAGTTGATACGGGGCAGCATTTCACTACGTCAGGCAAAGTTCTGCTGATGCTGTTGATGCAAATTGGCGGACTTGGGCAAATGACGCTGTCTGCGGTATTACTTTACATGTTTGGTGTTAGGTTAAGCCTAAAACAGCAAGCCTTGGCTCAAGAGGCACTTGGTCAAGATCGCCGTGTTAACATCAAAGGACTGGTAAAGAAGATCATCATTTTTGCTTTGATTGCCGAAGCTATCGGCGCAGCATCTTAGCTATGCGTTGGATCCCTGAGATGGGCTGGTCACAAGGTGTGTTTTATTCAATATTTCATGCGATTTCCGCTTTTAATAACGCCGGTTTTGCCTTGTTCTCAGACAGTATGATGAGTTTCGCATCAGAGCCTGTGGTTCTGCTCGTTCTGTCCGGTTTATTCATCTTTGGCGGATTGGGCTTTACCGTGGTCAGTGATCTTGCTATCAACGGTAAGAAAGGCTTCTCTCGACTAGGACTGCACACTAAAATTATGCTCACAGCTACCCCTATCTTATTATTAGGCGGCACGCTATTTTTCTTCTTGTTGGAACGCAATAACCCAGAGACTCTAGGAGCTCTGCCTATTGGGGGGCAATGGCTCTCTGCATTTTTCCAGTCAGCGAGTGCTCGTACGGCTGGTTTTAATAGCGTTGATATTGCTCAATTTGGGCAACCTGCCTTGCTGATTATGATCATCTTAATGCTGATCGGGGCCGGCTCTACATCGACTGGTGGTGGTATTAAGGTATCGACATTTGCGGTTGCCTTTTATGCTACGTGGGCATTCTTGAGACAAAAGCAATACGTGGAAATCTTTAATCGCACGGTGAGCTGGCAAACCGTAACCAAATCACTGGCAATCATAGTGGTGAGTGGCGCTATTTTAACGGTCGCTATGTTCTTACTTATGGTCACCCAACAGCCAAATTTGAACAAGTATTGTTTGAAACCATATCGGCATTTGCTACCGTCGGATTGACAGCAGGCTTAACCGCTCAGCTAAACACTGAAGGCAAATGGATTATGATTGTCGTGATGATCATTGGTCGTGTCGGTCCACTGACTTTGGCGTATATGCTCGCCAGACCAAAACCAACGTTACTAAAATACCCTGAAGACAACGTCCTGACAGGTTAATAACGGTAAACTAAAACAGGCGCGGTCAATGACTGCGCCTGTTGGTTATTTAACAACTTGAGTGTGAAGTCTCGCAGTAACCATTCCAGTATTGATGCGCCTTCTCGGATGCCTGTCGCCAATCCCCACAAATTGAGAACAAAGCAGCGGTCAAGGTAGAGACGACCGTATTTGCCATCAACTGCATTTCCTCTTGTGGTGTCTGTAATGGGCAGTATTGTGGAAGCGCTAGCTCGGCCATACTCTCTTCAACGTACTCAGAATGAATCGTATCGGATTCTACCCACCACACCGTTTGGCTCACTTTTGGATTGTATTCCGTTTCACCACCTTGTCCCTTGAACGATAGCATTCGTTGATAGTCATTATTGTCTCGTCCATGTCGAGCGAGAAGATGTTTCGACTTTAGCGTGCAGTTCTTGGAAGCCAGGGTGAAAACTTCCACGCATACCATAAGGCGCATTCGCAGGATTCAGAGCACGAATAACGGTGTTAATGGGCGTTCTTAAACCGTAGCGATGCTTCCAATCTAACATTTTCTTGGCGATTGGGCAGAAATGGTTCAACGGTAAGTAGGCGATATTGTCACGATCTAGAAGCTGCTGAGCATGAGTTAAATCCTCCGCTTTGGAGATATTGAGTGCACTTAAACAGTCTTTTGCATGTAAGCGGTCACTCTCTTTATCTAAGTCGCCATGTAGCACCACCCGTACACCATGTTCTGCCAAAATGCTTGCAGCAACAAGGTGCCAAGGTTTCCCCGATGATTGCCCTACTCTTTTACCCG
>ASHK01000012.1 GCA_000695745.1 Vibrio madracius
CAGAAAGGTCTTTTGCGAAACCAGCGTAAGTAACAGCAACAGTGTCTTTGTTACCAACAACAGAGATATCTGTTGTGAAAGTGAATTCTTGACCAGCTACTAGATCAACGTCGTTGCCGCCTTCTAGTTTGATAGTACGAATTTCTGGACCTTTAGTGTCTAGAAGAATAGCAAGTTGCTTGCCTACGTTTGCCATTACTTCACGGAAGTTAGCAATACGAGTACCGTGCTCTTCGTAGTCACCGTGAGAGAAGTTAAGACGCATAACGTTCATGCCAGCGTTTACTAGCTCAGTTAGCTTCTCTACTGATTCAGTTTTAGGGCCAATCGTACATACGATTTTGGTCTTTTTCATGGAAGATACTCTCCGGGTAAATATTATTACAATTTGAAAGTTAGTATTAGTCTCTCTAGAAGGCTAGGGATGCCCATAAATAATTCACATGAGCTATCAAATGTCTTGCCTATCTTGCTTCTTCTAGAAATGAAAGTCTTTCAACAAGTTTAGTCATTTTATGACCAACTGAGGCGCTTTCTTGGTCAGTTTTTTTGAGCTAATCCACTATATTTCAGTAAGGTTGCAAAAAATAACCGCTAATTCTGTAATTTTTTTTCTTTTCGGGCACGAATTCTACCACTGAATTGATCGGATTTCACTGTGCATAACTTGTTTTAGAGCAAGGTTTCGGCGCTTAGTATTTAATTTTTGGATCAAAATAAATAATCCGGATGAATGGGCACCATTTGGTAACTTTTTTTCAAAATAGTCGTCCATACGGTACCCATGTTTTGTTCATTGAAGCCAGTAAACCCTGATGATATTGTGTGCTTTTTATGATGGTTTGTTGCTCAAAAACAATAAGCTGAAATCAGGTGGTGAAATAAAATATGGCATCCAACCGAATCAAATGCGTGATTTTTGATTGCGATGGGACACTGATCGATAGTGAACGCTTGTGCTTGCAAGCGATTGTCGAGGTATTGCGTAATATCGGCGTCGAGGTGAATTACGATGATGTTAAAGACAAGTTCCAAGGCGTGAAGTTGGAAGTGATCTTTGGGGCGCTGGTTGGCGATCATGCCAAGCTTGATAATGAGGGTTTAACTCGGCTTATTCGTCACTATCGTTTGCGCTGCAAGGAGTTATTTACTGAACAATTAACCGTTATTGATGGCGTCTACGATGTATTGGATGAACTGAAGGCGAACAATATTGCAGTATGTATTGCTTCAAATGCACCTCATGAGAAGATGGCATTTACATTGCCATTAACTCAATTAGACCGCTACTTCGAAGGCGCGGTTTTCAGTGCTTTGGATGCTAATGCCTGGAAGCCCGATCCAAAACTACTGCATTACGTGATGGATAAAATGCAAGTCAGCCCAGATGAGTGCTTATTTATTGATGACTCTCTTGTCGGCATTCAAGCGGGCGTTGATGCCAATGTCACTACCTTGTATTTTTCTCATGCGGAACCGCACAAAGAGACCTCAATCACCAGCTCATATTTGCATCATATTACGGAAATGCGCCAATTACTGCGCTTTATTTGATGACTGGAAAATGAGCCACTAGTTATGTTTATCTGGGCGGTTGGTAGATTGGTTAAGTAACTGATTAGCCGCCACTAAAGCACCTCTCATGCTCACAACTGAAGCATCTAGAATGTCGATCGCCCAGAGTGGCAGTTTGCCAGAAATAGAGTAGAACGCCCACTGACCTTTTCTGCGATCTGAAACGATCCCGCAATTTCTTAGTACAGCGAGTGCTCGAGAAATTTTAGGCTGAGATTCTTGTAATGCATCGCACAACTCCCCAACACTCAGTTCAACTTCAGTAAAGATCAACAATGTGATCATTAGACGAGTCTGATCGCCTAAACATTTGTGGAGAACGAGAGGATCAAAGTCTAAATCGTTAGTTGGTTGATGTACCGTGACAAACAAATCGATGCGCTTTTGTAGATCATATAAAGAGGCTTCGAAAGAGGTATCAGAGAGTGAAGTTGGCGCGGGAAGATCCCAATAGATACTCTCTTGAGTGTTTTCAAACACGCCGCATTCTCTCTGAGCTGAAGAGCAGAGGGTAATAACGTAGTCAAAATACGTATCTTTAAACTCATCGATTTGATTTTTGACCGCCAAMWCACATCTGTAGCTACGTACTCTGAGCA
>ASHK01000013.1 GCA_000695745.1 Vibrio madracius
ATATGGGCGTAGCGGGTAATTTCTCCTTCTTCTCGGCGATTTATCAACAATAACTTGGCGTGTATTTTTAGTCCCGGAGCGCCAAAGATCACCTGTACACCGTTTTCGGTGAGTACTCTAGACCATTCAATGTTGGCCTCCTCATCAAACCGTGCTTGTAGCTCGACAACGACGGTGATCATTTTTTCCGTTGTGCACTGCATCGATCAGCGAGTTCATCAGGCGAGAGTCTTTCGCGACTCGATATACATTGATTTTGATGCCAATGACTTTAGGGTCAAATGAAGCTTGGCGCACTAACTCGGTAATATGGTCGAAGGTGTGGTAAGGAAAATGGAGTAAAATGTCCTGAGCACGTATAGCGTCAAATTGGTTAGCGTAACCATCGAAGTCGGCACAGTGCATAGGAGGAAGTGGTTTATTTTCTAAGTATTCACGCCCAACATTTGGAAAGCCGATAAAGTCTTTAAAGTTATGATAGCGACCACCAGGAATTAGGCTATCGTAGTTAGAAATGCCCAGTTTATTGCATAATGTATTTAGCATGTCTCGGGCATATCACGTTCGTAAACGAAGCGTACGGGCATGGCGGTCAGTCGTTGATTGACACTTTCCGACATTTGCTCGAGCAGGCTGTGCTCCACCTCAAGACTGAGGTCGTATTCTGCATCCCTGGTCATTTTCATTGCATAACCGTTTAGCTCGTCGTAATCAAAAAAGCCACGGAAAATGTCGTCGAGACAATAACGAATGATGTTATCAAGCAAAATGATGGTTTTGCGTCGTTTGCCTTTCTGTTCCGGGACCATGACAAAGCGAGGTAGATGATCCGTAGGGATCTCTATGATCGCATATTGAGAGCTCTGCGCTTTTTGCATATCAACAACAATGTAGGCGTACTCATCTTTGAGAAATTGCAGGACGTTGATGTCTTCCCCAAGCAAGAAAGGGTCAGGTGAGGAAGTACTTCTTGTTTGAAGTACTTTTTTACCCACTTTTGTTGCGTGTCGCTTAATTGAGTTTCATTGACTAAGAAGATTCGACGACGAGCCATTTCTAGAATCAGATCGTTGTGTAGCTCATCAAATCGTAAATTAAGTTTTAGCGCCTTACTTTGCATTTTGCCAAGCAAATGCTTGGAGTTGTCGTTAATGCCACTCTCTTGGTTGATGAGGATACGCGCTTAACGTCAGAGAAACGAACCTTGTAGAACTCATCGAGGTTATTGGAGAAAATCCCCAAAAAACGAATACGCTCAATAAGCGGTACGGTTTTGTCAGCGGCCTCTTGTAGCACTCGTTCATTAAAAGAGAGCCAACTAAGTTCTTTTTCGATATAGAGTTTTTCTGTGCTCATTTCACTAACCACCAAGATTTGGGACCCATTACTGTTCATGAGTGACATATAAGACTAATCTGATCGTGAACCTTATTGATTTTATATGGCATTTTTATTTCAAATAGCGTGTTGGAAGACACATTTCATTATTTTCAGCACGTTAGATGACATGTAATATAACTGTCATCTAAACGACATAAAATGTTGGGGCACGTCGTGCAAGCTAACAACTCGTCCCAGAAGCCTTCGCGGGCAATAATCTCGTAAGATTCTAAACGTCATCACAGAGAACCAATATAGATTATGGCAACGGCCAATTTTTCGTTACAAACCAAAGATCGTAAGAGACTGATGAAGGACCGTTTGGTGCGCTGGATCGTGTCTTTTGGCGGTTTGAGCGTATTGGCAAGTTTGATCTTTATTTTTGTCTATCTAGCTTATGTCACTTTCCCTCTGTTTTCTGACGCAAAAGTGTCATGGTCACAAGGGGTTGAGATAAGTATAGATAAACCTATTACTTACAGTGCAATAGATGATCATGGTACTCAAGCTGCTTTTGTGACATCGAATGGTAAGATTATTGAACAATCTCTTCGTTCAGGTCAGCAAACGCTCCGTCAAATCCCAATTGATGCTGTAAAACTCAAGGCCGTGAACAATAACGGTTTCATTGTTAGTGACTCGAAGCAGCGTTTGGCCTTCATTCAACCAAAATTTCAATGGCAGCCTGAAAAAGGCGAGAGTACTTTGCAGCTTGAGCTGCCGAAAGATGCTGACTGGATAGCCACTAACGCCATTAACACTTCATTAGTCACCGCAGCAAGTGACTCGAATCAAACGACCTTCGCAATGGTCGATGATAAGGGTTTGATTTATCTAATGTGGCAGACTGCCGATGCATCGATGACTCAACCCCAAGTCACACATATGCTGACGACGATTGCGCCATTGGGTTCTGTTGATGAAATAGTGTTAACCCCAGATGCGCAAACCATTTATGCACGAAGTGGTAACGAACTGGCCGTCATTCGCAGAGGAGAAAGCCATCTTATTGTTCGTGAGCTGGTGGATTTAACCGCGCCAAACGATGCCAAAGCCATTGGACTTAAATTATTATCTGGTGCTCACTCTCTGTTAGTGGAATACGACAACAATCAAGTTTGGCAATGGTTTGATGTCGTTAAACAAGACGCGAGACAGTTAACTTCTATTCGCTCATTTGATTTTAAAGCGCCGCTAGATTCGCTGCTGCCTGAGCATTTGAATAAGGGGTTCATTACGGTTTTAACTGATGGCACCTTACAGAGTAATTACACGACCAGTGAGCGTGTCGTCTTATCGAGTACTTTACCTAATCAAGCACCAGTACGGACCTCTGCATTGTCAAACAATAACCTGTATGCGCTCGTGCTATCGGGAGATTCAACGTATGTGGGCAAAATTGATAGTCCACATCCAGAAATATCGTTTTCGGCATTGTTTGATAAGGTTTGGTATGAAAGTTACCCAGAGCCTGAATTTGTTGGCAAACAACCGCAGCCTCAGATGAATTTGAAGGTAAATACAGCTTAGTACCGATTGCCTTTGGTACGATCAAAGCAGCGTTGTTTGCTATGCTGTTTGCTGTGCCGATCGCTGTCTTTGGTGCGATTTATACCGCCTACTTTATGTCGTCTAGTATGCGCAAAGTAGTGAAACCAACGATAGAATTAATGGAGGCTTTGCCAACGGTCATAATCGGCTTCCTTGCTGGGCTTTGGTTTGCCCCTATCGTGGAAACACATTTACCTGCGGTGTTGTTGTTATTAATTACGCTGCCGATGATTTGCCTCACTGCTGGTGTCATTTGGTATTTGATACCTCGTCAATACACGAGCAAACTACCAAGTGGTCTACATCCGTTTACATTAATTCCTGTCATCATTATTGCGATGTATCTAGCGATGACGTACTCCACGGATATGGAAGTGCTGTTTTTCCATGGTGATGCACGAGTTTTCTTAGCGCAACATGGCATCGACTTTGATCAAAGAAATGCGTTGGTGGTCGGTTTTGCTATGGGGTTTGCGGTTATCCCAACGATTTTCACAATCGCTGAAGACGCTATCTTCTCGGTCCCCAAACACCTCTCCGATGGCTCCTTAGCCTTAGGTGCAACCCAGTGGCAAACCTTGGTCTATGTGGTCTTGCTCACAGCAAGCCCAGGGATCTTTTCGGCGATTATGATGGGGTTAGGTCGTGCAGTCGGTGAAACCATGATCGTACTGATGGCGACAGGTAACACCCCAATTATGGATTGGAACATTTTTGAGGGAATGCGAACCCTCTCTGCCACTATGGCTGTAGAACTACCGGAATCTGAAGTCGGAAGTAGTCATTATCGTTTGCTGTTTTTAATTGCGTTGATTTTATTTAGCTTTACCTTTGTGGTGAATTCACTTGCTGAGTGGGTCAGACAAAGACTGCGGGAGAAATACAGTGCGCTGTAGAGTGGGAGAGGAGTCTTATCATGTTTAAGTGGCTCAAATCTGGCGCACCTTGGGTCTGGCTGACGGGCGGCGCGGTGAGTATTAGCTTAATATCCGTTCTTGGTCTTTTGTTATTGATTGGTTGGAAAGGGCTTACCTATTTTTGGCCTGCTCCACTTTATCAATGGCAGGATGAAAACGGCAAACAGCTGATAGGGCAAATCTACTCAAAAACGTGGGTGCCAATTCATAATATTCCCAAATGCGCAGAAAGTGTTACCTCCTGAAGTGCTGGCAAAAGGGAAAGTTGAGCGATTTAGCATTAAAGTTGCGAACCGAGATCTCTATGGGTCGATTTTATCTCATTACTTGCGCCTCAACTTAGTGACCAAGCTACGCCCGAAGATCTTGCTGTTATTGAGCGCACTCGTGGTGGAGACTTCTTTGGGCGAATTATCGCGTTAAAGACACCAGAGGAAGAACTATCGACCGGACTCGATAGCTTGTTGACGCTTGAGATTCAACAGGTTGCGCTCACTCGCGAACAGATTAATGATACGATTCAACGTAGAATCCGTGGTTTAAATCACCAGTTAGAGGCGTTGCGCTTAAAGCAGCGCCGTGACTCTCTTAATGGAGAGTTATCTGAAGAACGCACCCTGCGCTATCAGCAACAAGTGGATATCATTCATCAACAACTTTCCCAAAGTGAAAGCGAGTTAGATGCTCTGCGCAAAGAATTAAGCAGTAAAGTACTGATTGTTGAAGATATGCGTGGTGAACGCCTTGAAATTGGTCTAAACCGCGTGCTTGATTTTTGGTATCCCAATAACATGTCTTTTTCTGACAAACTGGCGCATTGGAGCGGCAAGTTTGGAAGTTCCTCTCTGAGGATCCACGAGAGTCAAACTCTGAGGGCGGTGTGTTCCCGGCCATATTCGGTACGGTGCTATTAGTTATTATTATGTCAATAATGGTAATGCCTTTAGGAGTGCTGGTGGCAGTGTACCTGCATGAGTATGCGGAGAATAATACGCTCACACGAATGATTCGAGTTGGTGTGATCAACCTAGCGGGTGTGCCATCTATTGTATATGGTGTATTTGGGTTAGGCTTTTTCGTATACACCATTGGTGGTTCTATTGATTCGCTGTTCTACGCAGAGAGGTTACCTGCACCAACGTTTGGTACGCCGGGTTTATTGTGGTCTGCGCTAACATTAGCGATTCTCACCTTACCGGTGGTGATTGTCGCAACGGAAGAAGGGTTAAATCGAATTCCGGTGTCCGCGAGACATGGTTCCTTAGCCTTAGGCGCTACACAATCTGAAACGCTGTGGCGCATCGTATTGCCTATGGCAAGCCCTGCTATCATTACGGGACTGATCTTGGCGGTTGCGAGAGCTGCGGGGGAGGTAGCGGCCTTTAATGTTAGTTGGTGTGGTGAAATTGGCATCAAGCTACCCATCGATTCGCAGTTTCCATTTTTGCATCTAGAGCGTAAATTTATGCACCTAGGCTTTCATATCTATGATGTGGGCTTTCAGACCTCGAACATTGAAGCGGCAAGACCTTTAGTTTATGCCACCTCGTTCCTGTTGGTGACGGTTGTTGTTGGGCTAAACTTAACAGCAATCGCCATTCGAAATAACCTGCGCGAAAAATATCGAACATTAGGACAAGATTAATCATGTTTTCTATCAATCAGACTTTGGGTTACCCCACGCCTTTAGATGTAAACAATCTAAGCGATGAACAGACCGCTATTGCGATAGAAAACTTGAATCTGTTTTATCGCGATAAACAAGCACTTTATGACGTATCTATGCGGATTCCCAAAGGGCAGGTGACCGCATTTATCGGGCCATCAGGTTGTGGTAAATCAACACTGCTTCGTTGTATCAACCGAATGAATGATTTGATTGAAGGCTGTACGGTAACTGGGCAAGTGAAATTGCATGGTGGCAATGTTTATCACCCGGATGTAGATGTGGCAACGTTACGAAGACGAGTTGGGATGGTGTTTCAGCGTCCGAATCCATTTCCAAAGTCTATCTACGAGAATGTAGTGTATGGATTGCGACTTCAAGGAATTAAAAACAGCCGAAATCTCGATGATGCAGTAGAGCGAGCGTTACGCTCAGCAGCGCTTTGGGATGAGGTCAAAGATAGATTACACGAGAATGCGTT
>ASHK01000014.1 GCA_000695745.1 Vibrio madracius
AAATTTGTTGCCATCAGAAACCACTCTATTGTTAGAGCCGTGGGAGTATACACAAGGGCATCAACTGCCTTTTTATCAATGGCTGAAACAGAATGCGAGTCAATATGGGTTTGGCTTTCCGTATCAACAAGACCTTGGCGGCGTCGCATTTGAACCTTGGCATATCACTCATCAAGCCGCGTCAGAGCAATGCTTGCAACAACTGACTATGGACTTACTTGAAGAAACTTTGCAGCAATCAGAGATTTTGGGACAACGCGCCATACTCTCTCAGCTTGATTACATCTACAATAAATACATAACAAATATACAACGTTGAGAGTAAAGTATGATTGAGTGGCTCTTTAACCCTTGGGTTATCATTATTGTTGTTGTGGCCGTTGTTATTGGCAACATTGCCGCACTGAAACACACCGCCAACATGAAGTTCAACCAAGAAGAGAATCTACGGTCTCGAAAACACGAGCTGGACCGCCTCAATGAATTGGATAAACAAAAACACGGCGATGATGAAGATATAAAAAAAGGACCTTAATGGTCCTTTTTCATTTTAGTCTTTTTTAATCACTGTCGATATCAGAGGCTCTAGCGAGCGAAGCAAGCTCTCCGCAACGGGTTTACCATCTTTATCAGTGACGTTAATCGACGTACGGTTACCCAAGTCGCCGAATAGGAATGTATACTCCCCTGGCTCTAGGTCGATCGGCTTCAAACCCACTTCATTCCAGAAATCATCGTCAGGTGCAGCATATTTTGCTTTTGCAGTACCTTGAGACTGGTTGCGTTCTTCAATGGTGAAACCCATCTTAGGCAACAACTCTGGAATCTCCTGCCACATGACATCATACGGCGTACGAGCGATGATAACCGGCAGACCGCTCCTGTCTGTTCCCATGCTAATCGGGATAGACTTGACCAATTCTTGAGCTCGACGAGCCGCTTCTTCTCGAAGATCTCGATCGTAGCGAGCCGTTACTAGGTTCGTCATCAGCGTGTTGTAACGTTCTTCATTCACACGAGTAACAGGCTTTTCTTCGCCGCCTTCGCGCCAATCAATCAACTTCATTTTGAAACCATAACGGTTGTTTGCTTCAAAACGGCTAATATCGTAACGGCTACCAATCTCAACATCTTCATCTTCAGAAACCCAAGATACCCAATCGGTTTCTATGAAGTCATCGCTTTCTTTCAGCGCTTTAACATTGATTTCCGCAAGCATGGTTTTAACGGTAGACCATACTTTGTCCATCTCATCTTTTTGTAGCAGCCACAGTGTTACGTCAGAGCCTTGTCGTTCTACTCGAGCACCAGGGATAAGCTCCAAAACTTGTTGCGGTGGACGAATGTCAACCTCACGCCCAATACCACCAGAGTAATCCCCTTTGGGGATGTCGTAGTTTGGATAGAATTGAGGCGTGGCATCTTCCGGTAGCGTCCAACTTTTCAACGGTGGCGCATCAAGGTAGTTAAAGTCATCTTTTGCTTCGCGACGAGTGTTAGGGTCACTCGAACAAGCAGCCAAAACCATAACAGCTAACGACGATACTGCTAGCTGACGAGAAAATTTCATTGATACTCCCTTAATAAAAGGAGCGATGACTCGCTCCTTTTAATGTTCTATTAGTAAATACAAGCTTCTGTTAGAGCTTGAGCAACAATAGGTTTTGCTTTTTCAGACAGTTCAACAAGAGGCAAACGTAAGTCACCGTTGTCAATCAAACCCATTTTGTGCGCGGCCCATTTCACTGGAATTGGACTCGATTCTACGAACAGATTTTTATGTAAAGGCATGAGACGCTGGTTAATGATTTCAGCTTCCTCAAATTTACCCTCTAACGCTAATTTCATCATAGTCGCCATATCTGCGGCAGCGATGTTGTTCGTTACGGAAATCACACCAGTACCGCCCTGCTTGATGAAATCAAGTCCTGTCGAATCGTCACCACTTAGTAAGATAAAATCTTTGCCACAAAGTTCACGATGAATTTGCACTCGTGATAAATCACCGGTCGCATCTTTAAGTGCAACGATGTTTGGAATTTCCGATAAGCGTGCCACCGTCTCTGGTTGCAGATCAACCCCAGTACGGCCTGGTACGTTGTACAGAATTTGTGGAATGTCAGTTTCTTCAGAGATGGCCTTGTAGTGTTGGTACATGCCTTCTTGTGTTGGCTTGTTGTAGTATGGCGTTACACTCAAACAGCCAGCAATACCGACGTTATTAAATAAGCGACTAAACGTAATAGCTTCGTGAGTTGCGTTCGCGCCTGTACCGGCAATAATTGGCAAACGACCTTCCGCAAACTCAACCGTCTTGGCGACGACCTTGACATGTTCTTCGACAGTTAATGTTGCAGACTCACCTGTTGTACCAACAGCCACAATGCCGTCTGTACCAGCTTCAATATGATACTCAACTAGCTTTCGTAAGCTAACGAAGTCCACTTCGCCGTCTGGAGTGAATGGGGTTAATAAGGCAACAATACTTCCTGAAACATGGTGATCTCCCTAAATTGATACTACTTGCATGGTACTGTAATGCTATTGATAAACACAAGAGATTAAGAACAATCCCCGCAAGAAGTGAATGAATAATTATCAGATTTCAGATATGAGGCACGTATAAGGTGCGCCATTACTATTTTGAGGTGTCATCTACAGTCAATTTTCTCGCTGATAAACTTATTCCGTTAAATTTGTCGGTATTCGGTTACATCTATCACAAGAGCTTTAGTACTAGCTGTGCTACCATATCATCAAATAGGGATTTTAGAGTGACACCATGACTCAGTATTTAGTGATTACCGCCGTTGGTACTGACCGCCCAGGGATTTGTAATGAAGTGGTACATCTGGTCGCACAGGCTGGCTGTAACATCATCGATAGCCGTATTGCTATGTTCGGCAACGAATTTACTCTCATCATGCTGATTTCCGGCACCCCAAGTTACATCACAAGAGTCGAGACCACCTTGCCACTTTTAGGCCAAGAGCATGATCTCATTACTATGATGAAACGTACCTCCAAACACGACGCTCTACCGAATCAATATACCGTTGAAGTGTTTATCGAATCGGAAGACCGTATTGGACTTACTGAACAATTTACACAGTTTTTCGCCGACAAGCAGATTGGTCTTGCTTCGTTAAGCGCACAAACCATCGTCAAAGAGCGCGCTGGGACAGAGGTCGATCAATTCCAGATCGCACTCACGGCCAATGTAGAAGAAAATTGTAATTTGATGCAATTGCAAGAAGAGTTTGACTCTTTGTGTCATCGCTTATCAGTAAAAGGCTCGCTGAACTTTATCAGCGGTAGTAAGTAAAATAATAACATCATCTAGCTTCAAAGGAATTTCAATGAATACGTTGACTGCGGGCATGCCAGCCCCAAACTTTTCTTTGCTCGACCAAGACGGCAACACCGTTACACTGCAAGACTTTAAAGGTAAGAAAGTCCTGTTCTATTTTTACCCGAAAGCCATGACGCCTGGCTGCACCGTTCAGGCTCAAGGTCTTCGCGACGTAAAGGCAGAGCTTGACGATCATAATGTCGTCGTCCTCGGGGTGAGTATTGACCCAGTAAAACGCCTCGGAAAATTTATTGAGCGCGATGAGCTTAACTTTACGCTTCTTTCCGATGAAGACCATGCGGTTGCAGACCAGTTCGGTGTCTGGGGTGAAAAGAAATTTACCCTTAGAAACTTTTCATGACGAAAAACCTTGATATATTTTTATGACAATTCTATCTTTGATATGTGGGTAGCATATCGAGGATTGTTTTGTGATAGAGACGTACAAAGAAAAGTGTTCTAATGTTTATGATGACTACCGACTTCTTTCTGTCGAAGTCGATACTTTAGCAAAGCTAAGAATCTCTACAAATACCGATACTGAATCAGGGGAAGTGACATACTCTCCTGACCTCTCTCATTCCAATCTAAAATCACGCATAAAGAAAACCGATATCATCGTAGCCCCTGACGGTAGAGTGGTTTATCCACAGTCTCTTTACCTAGTATCTAAATTGCGTGGTGAAGCGGCTGTAAAAGACACAGGTTCAATCGCAAAAGGTTTGCTCGCTTTCACTCGTTATTTGGATTCGACTCACCACTCTCAAGTTGACGAAGATGGTCATGAAATACCATGTGAATACCTAACGTATAAAACCCTATCAAAGTACGAAGAAGAAGGTGCTCCTTGGCGATTTGCTGAGTTCTTGCTTGCGAACTGCAATGATATTGAAGGCTCTAATGGCAGCGAGGCTTTTAGTTTATCTACCGCTCGCACCTATATGGGCGTGGTAATTGGATTCTATAAGTGGATGCAAAAATACGGCTACATTAAAAATAAACGATAAAAATATCGTTACCCACTACACCACAGAGACAGTGCATCAGGAATTAAACCAACACGATATGCTGGCTCACACAAAATCTGGCTCTCAGCGCACTTATGAAACTTCCAATATCATGAGGATGTTCCCTAAAAAACAAAATACGCCTGCTCACAAAAAGCTCAAGCCCATGCATCCCGAGCACAAAGTCTTATTTAATGAACATATAACATCACTCCCAAAGACGATAAAACTCATCTTTCGCCTATGTGTCGAAGCAGGACTTAGAATAGATGAAGCCATTCACTTCCCCGCTCGCGATATCGGAAACGCTGACTACAGTGACTTGGAAGCTGTACCAGTTGCAATTACTCACACCAAAGGCAGTAAGGCGCGTACCGTAGAAATCCCTATCGAGCTGTACGAAGAGCTAGAGATACACAAAGAAAGCCATGCGCAACTTAAAAACCTAAACAAGCGCAATGAGCTTATTCTGGCAGGCAGCGAAATGGATACCGTTGAGTACCTATTTCTCTCAAACAAAGGTGTGCCTTACTCAGCCAATACATTAGAAACGCACTTTTCAAACCTTAG
>ASHK01000015.1 GCA_000695745.1 Vibrio madracius
GTTATAGAAATCTTGGAAAGTTGCGAGCCGACTGTGGAACTTTTGGCAGCAATCAAAAAAATGTCGAAAGCAGGCTACACCATAGCGCTTGATGACTTTGTGCCACGTAAAGAGTGGCTACCATTTCTGCCGTACACCTCGATCATCAAAATAGATATTCGCCAATATTCGTTAGCAAAAGCGGAAACTCTGATAGAACGTCTCAAAGATCACAATATCGTATTTCTCGCCGAAAAGGTGGAGACCTATGAAGAGTTTGAACTCGCTAAACAAGTAGGCTTCACCCAATTTCAAGGCTTACTTTTTTAGTCGTCCGCAACTGATTAGGCGCAAGCAAATCAAGCCATCATTCTTGACAGTAGTCCAGCTTTGTAAAGAGATATCAAACCCGAATATTGATTATGACGAATTAGAGCGCCTTATCTCTTTGGACGTCACTCTCTCTTACAAATTGCTCACTTTCGTCAACGCTTCTTATCTGATCCGAGCGGAGATCAAATCGTTCAAGCAAGCGCTAGTCTATCTAGGGGAAGACCGTTTACGCAAATTCATATCTTTAGTCGCAATTACCTCTACACAAGATGATAAACCAGATACTCTGTATAGCTTGTCGATTCAGCGCGCGCGTTTTGTGAGTTGCTGCTTAATGATATGAATACCAACTTAGACGATGGTCTAGGGTTTCTAACGGGTATGTTCTCTCTACTCGATTCACTATTCGACCAGCCATTAGAAGAGCTGGTTCAAAAAATGCCAATCGATAATCTAGTGAAAAGTGCGCTAGTCACAAAACAAGGGACGCTCGGTAATATTTTGACCCTAGTAAAAGCTTATGAAGCGGCAGATTGGGCAACCGTAATTCACTGTCGAGATAAACTTGAACTCAACGATGAAATGCTAGCGAAGTACTATGACGAAGCCATAAAATGGACGGAAGATCTGCTCGCCATCGAAACAGAATATCATACTCCCCACGCTTAATTTGGATTTGTTATGACCTCATGCTACTGTGGAAATCACCTGCCGTTTGAATCGTGTTGCTTGCCGATTCATCAAGACGTTAAAAAGGCGGTTAAGCCTGAGCAGCTTATGCGTGCTCGGTTTAGTGCGCATAAAACCAACAATGTTGACTTTGTTGTTGCCACCTACCACCCTTGCTGCAATGCTGAGTTAGAACGAGATTCTATCGCCGATTCCATCAACAGCAACTGGACAACGCTCAACGTTCTTGGTTCAGAGAATGGAGCAAATGAACATGAGGGCTTCGTGTCTTTTGAAGCCTACCTCGAAGAAAATGGATTTGAATACTGTCTCGCCGAACGTTCTCGTTTCCTATTCGACAACGGTCAATGGTTTTATGTCGACGGCGAACTGGATGATTCCATTCCACCTCGCCCACTCACAGTACAAGCTGCAAAAATCGGCAGAAACGACCCTTGCCTGTGTGGCAGTGGCAAGAAATACAAAAAGTGTTGCGGATAGAAAACACTAAGGGAGAGCCGATTTATTCGCTCTCCCTTAACTTTGTCATTAGACACATATCAGTCTTTGCTCAGATTAGCGCTGATACGCCTTAAACTGGTTGGTCAAAGGGTCGTATTGATAACCAAGCATATCCAACTTACCAATCACGCCTTCAACATCCATTTCGTACATACTAACGAGTTCTTCGAACGAATCACATTCTAAACGAAGCTTTTCATTAACGATGCCCAATAAAATGATGCTATCAAAACGGCTCACGTTACTTAAATCCATAATCGTACTCCATAAAAAAAGCTAGCCTATAAAGACTAGCTCGCTTTAGTGAAATAGAAAGTGACCTAAGTGGCAGATTACGCCAGCCAGTAGAGCTGCAACAAGCCAACGTTCGTCACCATGAGGCTAAGAAAAGCAATCATCAATTGCCCCTTCGTTGGTGCACAGTGACGGATAATATGCCAGCTCCAAATAACAATAGCCACTACCAACATCACCAGCGAACTGACAACGGAGACGGTATATTGTGCGACAATTTCTGGCTCCCACTGATAGGCATTCACGACAAAACTCACCGCAAGCAGCATAGAAAAGATCACGCCAGCAACAGGCAAAATCCGGTGAAACGCCTGCAAGCGAGTTCTTGCAATCGTCAGCAGTAGATGAGCGAATGCCGTTCCTAGTAATAAGCCAGAAAACAACAAAGAGATGGACTGAGCCAAATTAGCTTGCTGCGCTATAACAATACCGGCAAACGCAATACTAAAACCATTGGCTAAGTGTACGACCCAAAATGGCCCTTTATCTCGTGTCTTTCCTGTTTTCACTTGTGAATAGAAATAGAACACCGCAAACACGACAAGAAATGCTTCAACCTTTAGTGACGCTATCGCCAACCACAAAATCCCGATGGCAGGAAACAGTTTGTGGATACGCCCACGCTGACCTGGGCATATATCGCCTTTTGCCAGTATTAAAGTCAGAATAAGCAGCGCTACCGTTAAGGCCGGAGCGAGCAGGGTTAAAACAGCGGTAATCATGGTTTGAGGTTCAAAATGGTAATTAATGGCGCTGATAATATATCAGGTAACCTTCGAATACCATTGACATTGAAAAACCACAATTTGTTTGGGCTTTGAAGTCATCAACTTTGGAGTATATAATGCCCGCCTCCAAAACTAGAGGTTAAAATATGTACAACGACGTTACCCCAATCCATGAGCATAAAAAATACTGGGCTGAATGCTTCGGTGTGGCTCGTTTTCTGCCCACTAGCAGAAAAGAAATGGATGCCCTTGGTTGGGACAGCTGCGACATCATTATTGTCACCGGTGACGCCTACGTCGATCATCCTAGTTTTGGTATGGCGATCATTGGACGCTTATTGGAAGCACAAGGCTTTCGCGTCGGCATCATTGCTCAGCCAGATTGGAGCAATAAGAATGACTTCATGAAGCTTGGTCAACCGAACCTGTTTTTCGGTATTACCGCGGGCAATATGGACTCAATGATTAACCGCTATACTGCTGACCGTAAGCTGCGTCATGATGACGCGTACACGCCTAACAATGAAGGTGGTAAAAGACCAGACCGAGCAACGTTGGTTTACTCACAACGTTGTCGTGAAGCTTATAAAGAAACACCTATCGTTTTAGGCGGTATCGAAGCTAGTCTGCGCCGAATTGCGCACTATGACTATTGGTCTGACAAAGTTCGCCGCTCTGTATTATTTGATGCTAAAGCGGATATTTTGCTATTTGGTAATGCCGAGCGAGCACTCGTTGAAGTTGCACACCGTCTTGCAGACGGCGAAGCAATCAGCGATATGACGAATATTCGTGGCACCGCGGTTAACCTTCCAGAAGAGCCAAACAACTACACGATTATTGACTCTTCACGCATCGAAAAGCCGGGAAAAGCATTCGTACCACAAAACCCGTACGAAGTTGAATCAAACTGCGACACTGATAAAAAAGAATCTGAAGCAAAAGCGATTACTATTCGCCCCTCTCGTCACGATGCAAAAACAACGGCCGTGAGATTGCCGCCGTACGAAAAGCTAAACAACGACCGTATTTTGTATGCGCACGCGAGTCGCGTCATGCACCTAGAAACCAACCCTTATTCTGGGCGTGCTCTTATTCAAAAACATGGCAATCGCGAGCTATGGGTGAACCAAGCACCAATTCCTCTCTCTACCGAAGAGATGGATTATGTATTCGGTCTACCTTATGCACGTGTACCACATCCTATGTACGGCAAAGCGAAAATCCCTGCCTATGACATGATTAAGACTTCCGTGAACATCATGCGTGGCTGTTTTGGCGGCTGCTCATTCTGTTCCATTACTGAGCATGAGGGCCGTATTATTCAAACCGCTCTCAGGATTCGATTATCAATGAACTGGAAGAGATCCGCGATAAAGTTCCAGGCTTTACCGGTACCATTTCCGATTTAGGCGGCCCAACGGCCAACATGTATCGTCTAGGCTGTTCAGATCCAAAAGCCGAAGCTAACTGTCGTCGTCCATCGTGCGTCTTTCCTGGCATCTGTAACAAGCTCAATACTGACCACAAACACACTATTGACCTTTATCGTGCGGCTCGCAAAGTTAAAGGGGTTAAGAAAGTGATGATCGCCTCAGGCGTTCGCTACGACTTAGCAATAGAATCACCTGAATATGTGAAAGAGCTGGTCACTCACCACGTTGGCGGTTATTTGAAGATTGCGCCAGAGCATACGGAAAAAAATCCTCTCGACTTGATGATGAAACCGGGCATGGGAACGTACGATCGCTTTAAAGAAATGTTCCAAAAGTACAGTGAAGAAGCCGGCAAGAAGCAATATCTTATCCCGTACTTTATCTCTGCGCACCCGGGGACAGAAGATGAGGACATGTTGAACTTGGCATTATGGTTGAAAAAGAATAACTACGAATGTGACCAGGTACAGAATTTCTATCCATCGCCAATGTGTAATGCTACGTCGATGTATTACTCAGAAACTAACCCACTCAAACGGGTCAAGTACAAGAAGCGCGAGGATGTCCCAGTTGCGAAAGGAGAGCGTCAACGTCGATTGCATAAAGCACTATTACGTTACCATGATCCAGCAAACTGGCCTTTGATCCGTGAAGCCTTGACCAACATGGGCAAACAGTACCTTATTGGTGACAAACCTGGCTGTCTGATTCCAGCAGAAGATCTTGACGCTAAGACGCCCGCTCAACGAAGAAAGTCAGGTCGACACGGGGCAAATAGATTCGCAACGAAGCATACAAAAGGTCAACCAGACATAAGAACTGACGGCCAAAAAAATACCGGAAAACGTCCAAAACCGACCAATAAACCTGGGCACGCTTCTGGTAACGGCAAACCAGCAAGAAGCCCTAAGCGACGACCTCGTTGAGCCTAAAGTCAATTTAAGAAAAAGCGCCTCTCAATTTGAGAAGCGCTTTTTTATTTTGCGACATATCAGAGAATAAAATCATAACCATCTGAATTATGTGAATTTATCAATTTGGCACAGTCCATGCTGTTAACTTGGAAACTCACACGCTCAAATAAGGACAGTAAGATGGAACTACTTAGAGCAGCAACCAACAACCACACCCTAAAATTGGAATTTTATGGCGATTTTGATGCTCGTGGAAGCCGTGAAGCACAGTCGCAAATTGATGACATCATCCATAACGACTGGCACCAAGAGATTGAAGTAGACCTGGCTCAGGTTCGCTTTATGGATTCTTCAGGCATCGGTGCTATTGTTTATTTATATAAGCGTCTCATTGAGCGTGAACGTAAGATGCGATTAGAGAACGTGACGGGACAACCGCTACAAATCATACAGTTGCTGAGAATTGGTCAGGCAATTCCTGTAAACACGCACGCGAGTAACGAATACCTGTAACACATAATTATACTAGTTTGTTGGCAAAATAGGTGGTAACTACATGGATGTAAAAACGGGTGTAAAGCTGGGCATTATCTGTATCTCGGCAACTCTCCTTTTAGCTTGTACCAGCTACCCCGATGACGGGACAGGTGGTGTTGCCGAGAGCTATGCAGGTTCTGATTTTTCACCAGTCATGCCGGACGAACCTT
>ASHK01000016.1 GCA_000695745.1 Vibrio madracius
GACCGCTCTCAGCGTTTTATGGCGTCTGAGATTTTACGTGAGAAGCTAATGCGCTTTACGGGCGACGAGTTGCCTTACTCGGTCACGGTTGAAATTGAGCGTTTTGATTACAACCCTGATACTGATGGCTTCCACATTAATGCCTTAATTCTTGTTGAGCGTAGTGGTCAAAAGAAAATGGTCATTGGTAAAGGCGGCGAAAAGATCAAGACTATTGGTCGTGAAGCCCGTCTGGATATGGAAGAATTGTTCGATCGTAAGGTTTACCTTGAAACTTGGGTAAAAGTGAAATCGGGCTGGGCTGATGATGAGCGCGCTCTGCGTTCGTTGGGCTATATCGACGATATCGAAAACAAATAACACTCTTAGGTAGTGAGGGCGCTGTGCGTCCTCCTCCGAGACCTTAGACAAGATAAAGTGATGGATGGATTACAACGCTGTTTTGTTTTGCATCGAAGACCCTACAGTGAGTCGAGCCTAATTCTTGACGTATTCAGTGAGGAATATGGCCGTGTTACGCTTTTGTCTAAAGGTGCGAGAAGCAAGCGCTCTAATCTGAAAGGAGCGCTGCAACCTTTTACCCCACTGTTGCTAAAATGGTCTGGCAGTGGTTCCATGAAGACCCTTCGTCAAGCTGAGGCTATCAGCCTAGGGTTGCCCCTGTTTGGGATCAATCTCTATTCCGCCATGTATGTAAATGAGCTGATTGCTCGCGTTCTCGCGAGTGAAATTCCATTTCCCGCGTTATTTCACGACTATCTTCAAGCTTTAACAGAACTGGCCCACAATACCAATCCTGAGCCCGCTTTACGGCGATTTGAACTCGCTCTCCTTTCTGCAATGGGATACGGTGTAGACTTCCTCCACTGTGCCGGTACAGGTGAACCTATTGATCCAACGATGACGTATCGTTATCGAGAGCAGAAAGGGTTCATTGCCAGTGTACGTAAAGATAATCTCACCTTTTTGGGTGAGGAATTAATTGCCATTAGTGAACGACGTTTTAACAGTAAAACACAACTACAAGCGGCAAAACGCTTTACACGCATAGCATTAAAGCCGTATCTTGGCGGGAAACCATTAAAAAGTAAGGGAGTTGTTTTCTTCCCAGACTGAAACAGCTCTGACCATGGAGTAAACATCGATGAGTTCTATCCTTTTAGGTATCAATATTGACCATATTGCCACGCTACGTAATGCGCGCGGTACTAAGTATCCAGATCCAGTTCATGCAGCAGAGATTGCCGAGCGTGCTGGTGCTGACGGTATTACCATTCACCTTCGTGAAGACCGTCGCCATATTCCTAGATCGTGATGTACGCATTTTGCGTGAAACACTACAAACGCGCATGAACCTAGAGATGGCCGTCACCGACGAGATGATCGATATTGCCCTAAAAACCAAACCTGAGTTTGTTTGCCTAGTACCTGAGAAACGCGAAGAGCTGACGACGGAAGGTGGTTTAGATGTAAAAGGTCAACTTGAAAGAATCAAAGCAGCCACAGAGAAACTGACTGCAGCAGGTATTAAAGTATCGTTATTTATTGATGCTGACCGTGAGCAAATTGACGCTGCTAAAGCGGCAGGTGCACCGTTCATTGAGCTGCATACAGGTCATTATGCGGATGCAGAAACTGAAGAAGATCAGCAAGATGAGCTGAAAAAAATCGCGGCAGGCGCAAGCTATGCGGCAGACATTGGTATTACAGTAAATGCGGGTCATGGTCTGACTTATCACAACGTCGCCCCTATTGCTGCATTGCCTGAAATCTACGAGCTAAACATCGGTCACGCTATCATCGGTCGTGCGGTCTTCGATGGCCTGCACAAAGCGGTCGCCGATATGAAAGCGGTGATGGAGTCGGCTCGTCGCGGTTAATGAGTAACAGAGAGAGGCAGAAACTGTGGCGATCTTAGGTCTGGGTACCGATATTGCAGAAATTGAACGTGTAGAGAAAGCACTCGCTCGTTCAGGTGAGGCATTCGCGCAGCGTATCTTGACTGACAACGAGTTTGCTCAGTTTCAGCAACTGAAGCAGCGAGGGCGTTTTCTTGCGAAACGCTTTGCAGTGAAAGAAGCGGCTTCAAAGGCGCTTGGAACCGGCATTGCTCACGGCGTCACCTTTCAGGACTTTGAAGTCTCGAATGATGACAATGGTAAGCCAATACTGACGCTGACAAAAAAAGCCGCAGAGATTGCGGCTTCAATGGGTGTGGTATCGAACCATTTGTCCATTTCAGATGAACGTCATTATGCAGTGGCGACGGTCATCTTCGAAAGTTAACTAGCCAACCTAACCTTAATGGTTAGGTTGCTTTTTCCCTTGCAAATACAGCTCTGAGGTCTTCAGAACTTTTTCCATTTCATCCTGCAGTTCAAACAATTCAGGTTCGATATCTTCAATGCTATCACCTGCGCGCAACGCTTTTTCTATGGTGGCACAAATAGATTTGAGTCTAGGTACGCCGCAATAGGAACAGCTACCGTGTAATTTGTGGATGAGGTGAATAACCTGTTCTTTATCATCGAAATCGCTATCAAGAACTTGTTCTGTCAGCGCATAAACCTCGGGGATAAAGTCGACCAGCATCTGCAGCATATCGACGGCAAGATCTTCTTTGTTGGCAGCCTGTTTGAGGGCTGCTCCCCAATCGATCACCAAATTGCTTTCTTCCGTTCTAGGCTGAATATTTGGCTCTTCTGGGGTGATATCTGCGTCACTAGGGCAACAAAATCTAAGCTGGCATCAGTGTCGTGATTTCGAATGGGCACCCACTTATTAAGTACTTGCAGCAACATGGTTTCGTCGATCGGTTTAGTGAGGTAATCGTCCATCCCCTCTGAGAGCAACCGGTCGCGTTCTCCCGTCATGGCATGGGCCGTGACTGCCACAACTGGAGTCTGGCTGTTTTGCTGCGTTTCTTTAATGAGCTTACATGCGGTGACCCACTCCATATGAGGCATCTGAATATCCATAAACACCATATCAAAGCGCTGCTCTTGAGCTTTTTCAACCGACAACTGACCATTGCTGCATGCGATGACATTTTCTACGCGCTCTGATAAGAGTGCAGTGATCAGCTTCAAGTTAGCAGGGTTGTCGTCTACTGCCATGACTGTCAAGGCACGTTTTTCCGTTGATTCAATCTCCATTGCGGCAGGCAAAATGGCAGGTTGTTTTTCCACTAATGATTGCAGCATCTTTTTGCGCGGTAGCGGTTTTGTTAAACACTGAACTTGATGTGTTTGCATCAGATAATCTGACAGGGCGAGCTGTGTACTTGCCGTACCAATAATGATATTTGATGTGGCTTCCTGACAACGAGTGATCCAACTTTCTATCACCGTTAACGGTATTTCTTCATTGGTTGGTAAGCATAAGATGATGTAGTCGAACGCTTCTACTTTGTCTGGCAGTGTCGAACGATAGGTGACCATCACACCTTCATTGGTCAGAGTTTGTTGCAGCACAGAAGCGGCTTGCATGTTAGGTTCAATCAACAACAGTCGTTTGTTGTGAATCACCGCATGATCGACAAGATCGATCATTGGAATGTCGGTTGAATTCAGTTTCACTGTAAACCAGAAAGTGGATCCTTGGTGCAAGCGGCTGGTTAGGCTGATCTCACCACCCATTTGACCAACCAGCTTCTGAGTAATGACCAAGCCAAGTCCCGTACCACCATAGCGACGAGAGATACTGGCGTCTGCTTGGCTGAAAGCTTGGAATAACTGAGCCTGTTGTCGTTCTGAAATACCGATACCAGTATCGCGAACCATAAACTGTAGCTCAACGCGATCTTCTTTTTGAGATTTCAGCTCAACACTGATATCGATGTTGCCGCGCTCAGTAAATTTAATCGAGTTACCGACAAGGTTGGTCAAAATCTGTTGGATACGAAGCGGGTCACCAACTAGGCCACTTGGGATTTTCGAATCCACTTTTAAGGTTAATTCCAATCCTTTTTCGTGGGCACTAGTGGCCTGCAGGGCAACCACTTCTTCAAGACTGTCTTGGAATTCAAATGGGATATTCTCAAGAGCCAATTTACCCGCTTCAAGTTTGGAGAAGTCCAAAATATCATTGATGATGTTAAGTAAGTTGTTGGCTGATTTTTCAATGGTTTGCAGATAATCGGTTTGGCTGTTGGTGAGTTGAGTTTTCAGCATTTGACGGGTAAAACCAATCACACCATTAAGTGGCGTTCTAAGCTCATGAGACATGTTAGCAAGGAATTCAGATTTCACTCGCGCAGCTTCTTGTGCCCGTTTTTTGGCTATATCGAGTTCAACGTTTTGAATCTCGAGCTGTTCCAAGGTCTCACGCAGATCCGACGTGGCTTGGTCGATGCTGTGTTGCATTTCAACGTGATATTCAGAAAGAGACACTGCCATGGCGTTGATGCCATTTTTCAGCGAGTCCAACTCGCCATGCATTTTACCTTCGATACGAACGTCTAAGTGACCACGACGAATACGGTCTACCATATTTTTCATATGAGAGATGGGGCGGGTGACATCGTACATTAATCGATAAGCAAAGATCCCCGATAGGATCAGGCCAAGAATCAGCACTAAAATGGCGGAGAAGACTTCTTGGTATTGTTGTAAACGCAGTGAAGAGAGATCGAGTTCAACCGCAATATAGCCCAAGGTTCGGTTGGTTGATGTTAATTCTCGTGTATCTGATACCAACTGACTTTCTGCCAAAATAGGCGCTCTGAGAATTAACGTATTATCGTGAATTTCATAGGAACTTAAAAACGGAATAGGTTTGTCTTTAGGGTACGTTAAGGCGTCAAAATTAGGATGAAAGTTTGAGGTAACAAATAGCTCATGAGACGCATCGAATACGGCGATACTGCGAACGAATTTTGAGTTTTTGCGGTGAGCGTAGCTAATTAGACGTCTTACCGATTCTCGACTTTGATTAATCAGCCCCTGTTCGCTGGCAATCGCCAGTGGCTCAATAATACTGGAGCCAGAATTAAGGACTTGTGATTCAAGGTCGTGGTAGCGATTGTAAGAGAAAAAGGCACTCAAAAGGAGACCGATAATAAGGGTCGGTGCCAAAGTCAATGTGATTACGCGAGCGCGCAGGCCGTATCTTGTCATTTTAATTCGAAGTCATTATTTGCCAACAGAGTTACATCTGTTGGGTGGATATGGGACAATAGCCAGTATTGCATCCTCAAGATGACGTAAGCTTAATCAAAGCAGCGCTGTTCGACAATCATTCAAATAAAGAATAGTGAAACTCTAACAAATTTTTATCTAAGCAGTGCCGAAGGCTCTGCTCACTGGGTACGGTAATGGCACGTTTTTTTAAACCAACAAAGAAAACTTCTTTCTCTAAAAAGCACCAAGAGGTGCAGATTGAGCGTATGGATCACCATGGCGCAGGTATTGGTTACTTAGACAAGAAACCGGTCTTTGTTGAAGGTGCGCTTACGGATGAGAAAGTGTTGGTTCAGCTATCAGAGAGTAAAGCGAAGTTTGCCAAAGCAACCTTGATTAAAGTGCTAGAACCTTCAGAGCAGCGTACCAAACCATTTTGTCGTCACTATCATCAATGCGGTGGCTGTAATCAGCAACATGTAGTGCGCCAGCAGCAGATTGACAATAAACAAGTTGCGTTGTCGCAGTTAATGAACAAGTTAGCGGGCAGTCTGTGCCATTAGCGCCCTCTATTGCAGGAGAAGGGCTTGGCTACCGCCGTCGTGCTCGCTTGAGTATACAGCTCGACAAGCAGCGCAACGTAGTCATGGGCTTTCGTCGTAAGCACAGCAATCACATTGTCGATATTGATCAGTGTCCGGTGTTAAATGAGCAGTTGAATGCCTTGATACCACAATTACGAGACGTTTTTTTAGGCTTTAAACAACCACAGTCTTTGGGACACCTAGAACTCGTGCTTGGCGATAAAGGCCCAGTAGTGGTTGTTAGGCACATTAAAGCGCTGACTAATCATGATCATAAGCGCTTAGTTGAGTTCGCTAATAGTAAGGTTATCACTCTTTACCTTATGCCTGAGTCCGGGCAGTTACAATTGGTAACGGGTGAACAACCTTATTATTCGGAGGTAGGGGTTGAATTGCCCTTCTTGCCAACACACTTTATTCAAGTGAACCAAGAAATAAACAGCCAAATGGTGACTCAAGCTCTGCAGTGGTTAGCGCCAACAACCAGTGACAATGTCCTTGACCTATTTTGCGGGTTGGGTAACTTCACACTACCTTTGGCGAAGCTGTGTCAACGAGTTGTAGGCGTAGAAGGCGTCCAAGACATGGTTGACTGGGCTAAGCAAAACGCCGCTCTTAATCACTTAACGAATGTGGAATTTTATCAAGCGAATCTTGAGCAAGATCTCTCGCAGATGCCATGGGCACAGCAGCAGTTTGATAAAATCTTGCTTGATCCGGCGAGAGCAGGCGCAAGCGGTGTAATAGATCAAGTTTCTGCGCTAGGAGCAACGCGAGTGCTTTATGTTTCTTGCAATCCTGCTACCCTTGCCAGAGATACTCAAAGCTTGATTGAACAGGGCTATAAACTGGTACGACTGGCATGATGGATATGTTCCCTCACACTAGTCATTTAGAATCTATGGCGCTGTTTGAAAAGTAGCGTATTTAGAATGAAAACAAGCTAACTGGGATAGGTTAGTTAACCAATAAAACTAGGAAGAAAAAAGAAATGGTTGCGGTAAGAAGCGCGCATTTGAACCCTAACGAACAGTTCGAGCTAGATAAATGGATTGCTTCTCTCAAGCAAGACAAGAACACCTCGAAAAGGCTTAAAGAAGTTTATCGCCAGTGCGAAGAGATTGTTGCTGGTAGTGAACAGGGGTCCTTGTTGTTGTGGCGCGGCAGAGAGATGATTGAGATCCTCATTACCCTTTCGATGGATAAAGCCACGTTAGTGGCGGCTCAGTTATACCCTGTTGTCTCTAGTGGCATCTATGATAGAGAGCAGCTAGAGGAAAACTACGGCAAAGAAACCATTAAGTTGATTGATGGCGTTGAAGAGATGGCCGCGATTGGTCAGCTTAACGTCACGTTAGAAGGCTCAGAGGCATCCGGCCAAGTTGATAATGTACGCCGAATGTTGTTGGCGATGGTGGATGACTTCCGTTGTGTGGTCATTAAGTTAGCGGAACGAATTTGTAATCTTCGTGAAGTCAAAGATGAGCCTGACCAAGTTCGTCGAGCCGCGGCAAAAGAATGCGCCAACATCTATGCACCGCTCGCCAACCGTTTAGGGATTGTCAGCTCAAATGGGAAATTGAAGACTACGCTTTCCGCTATCAACAACCTGATACCTATAAGCAGATTGCTAAACAACTGTCTGAGCGCCGCATCGTCCGTGAGCAGTACATCAAAGACTTTGTGGATGATTTGTCGGCCGAAATGAAAGCGTCAAACATCCTTGCTGAGGTCAGCGGTCGTCCTAAGCATATCTACAGCATTTGGCGTAAAATGCAGAAGAAAAGCCTTGATTTTGATGAGCTTTTCGACGTGCGCGCTGTGCGTATCATTGCTGAGCGACTGCAAGATTGCTATGCAGCTCTTGGTGTTGTTCATACCAAATATAAACACCTTCCTAGCGAATTCGATGACTATGTGGCTAACCCGAAGCCAAATGGTTATCAATCGATTCACACAGTTATCCTTGGCCCTGAAGGGAAAACCATTGAAATTCAAATCCGAACTAAGCAAATGCATGAGGATTCTGAATTAGGCGTCGCAGCACACTGGAAATACAAAGAGGGTGCGAGTGGCGGCCGCAGTGGCTACGACGAGAAAATTACCTGGTTGCGTAAGCTACTTGATTGGCAAGAAGAGATGTCAGATTCTGGCGAAATGCTGGATGAGCTGCGCAGTCAAGTATTTGATGACCGCGTCTATGCCTTTACACCGCGTGGCGATGTAGTCGATTTGCCTATGGGAGCAACGCCATTGGACTTTGCTTACCACATTCACTCTGAAGTTGGGCACCGTTGTATCGGGGCTAAAGTGGCGGGCCGTATTGTTCCGTTCACGCATAAGCTGTCGATGGGAGATCAGGTTGAGATCATTACGGCCAAAGAGCTAACCCATCGCGCGATTGGTTAAATCCATCACTTGGCTTCGTTCACTCGGGTCGTGCGCGCGCGAAAATTAATGCTTGGTTTAGAAAGCAAAGTCGTGAGAAGAACTTAGAAGCTGGTCGTGAGATTTTGGAAGATGAATTAGCCAAAATCGGTGCAACGATTAAAGATGCTGAGCAGTACGTCATTAAAACGTTTAACGTTAACACCCCTGATGAGTTGTACGTTGGTATCGGCAGCGGTGATTTGCGAATCAACCAAATCATTAATCACATTAATGCGTTAGTGAATAAGCCAACGGCGGAAGAAGAAGATCAGCAAGCGCTTGAAAAACTTCAAGAGTCGGAGGGTAAATCGCCTGCTCAAAGTCGTCCTCATAAAGATGCCGTGGTGGTAGAGGGCGTCGATAACCTGATGACGCATTTGGCACGCTGTTGTCAGCCAATTCCTGGTGATCAAATCAAAGGTATATTACCCAAGGTCGCGGTATTTCAGTTCATCGCGCTGATTGTGAGCAATTAGAAGAACTGAGCCATCATGCACCTGAGCGTATTATTGATACCGTCTGGGGAAGTGGTTTTGTTGGCTCTTATATTCTGACTATCCGCGTAGAGGCGATGGAGCGAGGCGGCTTGCTTAAAGACATCACCACGCTACTGACCAACGAGAAAATCAAAGTGACCAGTATGAAGAGTCGTAGCGATTACAAGCGTCAGTTATCGATAATGGACTTCGACCTTGAAGTCACCAATATTGAAGTGTTGTCTCGTGTAACTAAGCGTATTGAACAAATTAAAGATGTGATGAGTGTGAAGCGCTTGGGATAAACGTGCCGTTTATTTGCGCTCAACTCACACCATTATGATGAAAAAAAAGGTTGGATTTCCAACCTTTTTATTTAGGAATCTAACTATGTCTCAACCCATCGAACAACTTCTAACTATCATGGCGCAATTGCGAGATGAAACGCATGGCTGTCCATGGGATCGTAAACAAACGTTCGACA
>ASHK01000017.1 GCA_000695745.1 Vibrio madracius
TTAGCTGGCTGAGGTCGCTTTCTTTCTTGGTTGCTTCTGTCGCGCTCTTCTCAGTTTCTTTCTCTGGTTTTACAGCTTCAGTTTCTTGCTTTGGCTGCTCAACTTGTGGTGGAGTTACTGGCTCAGTTGGCGTAGTACTACAAGCTACCAAGCCACCACTTAACATCAGTGGTAAAATCACTTTCCACGGTTTCATTCATTCACCTTTATTCGTTCTATTTCTCAGATTCGCTATGTTGCTCATCTGTTATTGACTGACGGCAATCAATGCGTTTGCTACGTATGGCAATTGAGATTCAGATAAGCCTGCGATATTGATGCGCCCGTCATCCACACCATAAATAGCAAAGTCATTACGTAGACGTTGCATTTGCTCTGGTGTAAATCCTAGCACAGTAAACATGCCTTTGTGAGACATGATAAAGTCAAATTGGTCAGATGAATGAGTATTTTTCAATTCTTTACAAAGACCATCACGCAGCGCAACGAGACGCTGTTGCATTTCAGACAACTCAAGTGTCCACATGTTGGTTAGGTATTCATCTGCCAAAATCGTTTTCACCAACGCGGCCCCATGATCCGGTGGCATCGTATAGGTGGCTCGCGCCAACGTAAGTAGTTTGCCTTTTGCGTTAGCTGCTTCCGTTGCGTTTTTGCCAATGACTATCGCTGCGCCCGTACGCTCACGGTACAAACCAAAATTCTTAGAGCATGAGGTTGTAAGCAGCATTTCTTCGACATTTTCAGCCATATAGCGCAGCCCGTACGCATCTTGTTCTAGACCATCACCAAAACCTTGGTAAGCGACGTCCACAAACGGCACAAAACCATTTTTGATACTCAGTTCTGTAATGGTTTTCCAATCCTCAAACAAGATATCGGCTCCGGTTGGGTTGTGACAACACCCATGAAGTAATACCACGTCACCTTGCCCTGCTTGCGCAATGTCCGACAGCATGGCATCTCTGTCGACTTGTTTGCTCACAGGATCAAAATATCGGTAATACTTTACTTGTAAACCTGCCGCTTCCATGACGGGTTTGTGGTTAACATAGCTTGGATTTGATAACCATACCGTCGTTCCAGGTTGAGCGACATTCATGAGATCCCCTAACATGCGTAGGCCGCCACTTGCTCCGGGCGTCTGAATCACCGACAAACGATCGTAAATTGGCGTTTCACCGAAAACGACTTTAGCAATACTTTGGTTAAACTCTTCACATCCAGCAAGACCAACATACGCCTTCGTTTGTTGTTCTGATGTCACAATACGTTGAGCCTCAGCGATGGCTTTCATAATAGGAGTTTGCCCATCACTATTACGATAGACCCCTATGCTAAGTCGACTTTATCGGCACGGGAATCATTTCTAAAAGCAACGGATAAGGAAAGAATTGGATCGAGCACTGGCTCGGGTAATTGAGAGAACATGAAAGTCACAACCCTTTGAAATTCAAGTAGTGGCATCACGTTAGCATTAGATTAAAAATTTTGAAATAGTTTTGTTATATGTGAGGACATTTCAAACTGTATAAAATAAAAGGAGCACTTGGCTCCTTTAGGGTATTTAAAACTGTTTGAATCGATGAATGACTTGATTAGAACTGCCCCGCCACTCTAATTCCGGATCGGCAAGTGACTTTTCATATTTGCCATCAATTAACACATCGACAAGATCGATGACTCGTTGTTGATCTTCAGTAAGCTCTTTGAGCAAATAGCCACTCCAAAGCCAAATGTCTTTATTTGGGCACTCTCGTCTTACTCGCTCCACCAGCTGCAATACTCGACTGACATTAGCTGGGTGTAAAGGGTCACCACCAGACAACGACAGTCCTCGTCTCTTTATTCGAGCATCATTGAGGTCAGCGATGATCCGATCTTCCAATTCATCGGTAAACAAATGCCCTGAGTGTAACGACCAAGTCGCTTGGTTATAGCACCCACGGCATTGATGAACACAACCTGACACAAAGAGAGTGCAACGCGTACCGGGCCCATTGACTACG
>ASHK01000018.1 GCA_000695745.1 Vibrio madracius
TAAAAAAAGGAGGTATCAAATACCTCCTTTTTAACTCAGCTTCGCAAATTACTCAGCACTGGCAACTTGATTATCGTTGTTGGTATAGATAAGTAGCGGTTCTGACTCGCCATTTATCACACTTTCATCGATAACTACCTTGCTTACATCCGTCGCTGATGGTAATTCGTACATCGTTTCTAAAAGCACACTTTCCAAGATTGAACGTAGGCCGCGAGCACCAGTTTTGCGCTCCATTGCTTTCTTAGCAATAGCACGTAGTGCATCTTCACGGAACTCTAGTTCAACACCTTCAAGATCGAACAGCGCACCGTATTGTTTAGTTAGTGCGTTCTTCGGCTCATTCAGGATTTGAATCAGTGCTTCTTCGTCAAGTTCGGTCAGTGTCGTCGTTACTGGTAAACGACCAATAAACTCAGGAATAAGACCGTACTTAACCAAATCTTCTGGCTCAACTTGGTAAATAGCTCGCCAACCGTCTTCGTTTCGTCTTTTGAACGAACTTCAGCGCCGAAGCCAATACCTGTGCCCGTTGCAACTCGTTGGTCGATAACTTTATCAAGACCTGCGAATGCACCACCACAAATAAACAGAATCTTAGAGGTATCTACCTGCAAAAACTCTTGTTGTGGGTGCTTACGACCACCTTGTGGTGGAACAGATGCAATGGTACCTTCAACCAGTTTCAATAGTGCCTGCTGAACACCCTCACCCGACACGTCACGTGTGATTGATGGGTTCTCAGCTTTACGAGAAATCTTGTCAATTTCATCGATATAAACAATGCCACGTTCGGCTTTTGCTACATCGTAGTCGCACTTCTGAAGTAGTTTTTGGATGATGTTTTCAACGTCTTCACCAACGTAACCTGCTTCGGTTAGTGTTGTTGCGTCGGCCATTGTGAATGGCACATCAAGGAAACGTGCAAGCGTCTCAGCAAGCAGTGTTTTACCACTACCTGTTGGGCCGATAAGAAGAATGTTACTCTTACCGAGTTCAACACCATCTGCTGTTGTATCACCGTTGCGCAAGCGCTTGTAGTGGTTGTAAACAGCAACTGAGAGAACTTTCTTCGCGTAGTCTTGACCGATTACATAATCATCGAGGTGTGCGCGAATGTCTCTTGGCGTTGGCAACGCTTCAGATTCTTTCTTTGGCAACACATCTTTGATTTCTTCACGGATGATATCGTTACATAAATCAACGCACTCATCGCAAATGTAAACAGATGGACCTGCGATTAGCTTGCGAACTTCGTGCTGACTTTTTCCACAGAAAGAGCAATACAGCAGTTTACCGCTACCACTCTCTTTGCTTTTATCTGTCATTCGCTAACCTCTTAGCCTTTACTTTCTATGTTTTGAGTGTATATCAATTTAGACCAAATTGCGCCCGCCATTTTGATTTTCACGGGCAGCAATTCGGTCAATTGTCACTCAAACGATTGTCGATTAACCGCGATGGGTTAAAACTTCGTCAATAATACCGTATTCAGCCGCTTGTGCTGCTGACATGAAGTTGTCACGGTCAGTATCTTTTTCAATAACGTCTAGAGGCTGACCTGTATGTTCTGCCAATAGATTATTCAACTTCTGTTTGATCGTCAGAATTTCTTGTGCGTGAATCTGAATGTCTGAAGCCTGACCTTGGAAACCGCCTAGTGGTTGGTGAATCATCACACGAGAGTTAGGCAGAGCAAAACGTTTTCCAGGTGCACCACCAGCAAGTAGGAAGGCCCCCATCGAACATGCTTGACCAGTACAAAGCGTGCTTACATTAGGCTTGATAAACTGCATAGTATCGTAAATCGACATACCAGCCGTTACGCTACCACCAGGTGAGTTAATGTAGAGGAAGATATCTTTGTCAGGATTTTCTGATTCAAGGAAAAGCATTTGGGCAACAATTAAGTTCGCCATGTTGTCTTCCACTTGACCAGTCAAGAAAATGATTCGTTCTTTTAGAAGTCGCGAATAAATATCGTAAGAGCGTTCACCACGGGAAGTTTGTTCAACCACCATAGGTACTAGCGCGTTCATAATTGGCGACATTGCATTTTTTTCTTGGTAGCTCATATTCTTATGTCCCTAAAATAAATGGCCCGGATGATAAACATCATACGGACCATTGTTAGCAGAGAAGTCGACTCTAAGTCAACCTTCTATACAAGATATTGCTTATTAAGCTGCAGGCTGTTGGTTCATTAGCTCGTTGAAGCTAACTTCTTTATCAGAAACCTGTGCTTTAGCAAGAATTGCATCGATCGCTTGCTCTTCTAGTGCAACGTTGCGCATGTTGTTCATCATTTGCTCGTTTTGCTCGTAGTAAGCGATAACTTCTGATGGATCTTCGTAAGCTGTCGCCATTTCAGAGATAAGCTCTTTCACTTTCTCATCGCTAGCTTCTAGCTCTTCAGACTTGATTACTTCACCTAGAAGTAGACCAACTACTACGCGACGCTTAGCTTGCTCTTCGAATAGCTCACGTGGAAGCTGTTGGGCAGCTTCTGGATTGCCACCGAAGCGTTGTGCAGCTTGCTGACGTAGAGCACCGATTTCTTGGTCGATTAGTGCAGTTGGGACGTCGATGTCGTTTTCTTTAACTAGACCGTTAAGAGCTTGCTCTTTGATGCGGTTCTTGATTGCTTGCTTAAGTTCACGCTCCATGTTCTTACGAACTTCTGCTTTAAGAGCGTCAACGCCACCTTCAGTAACACCAAACTTAGCAACGAACTCGTCGTTTA
>ASHK01000019.1 GCA_000695745.1 Vibrio madracius
TCTCTACGAATTTCAAGCACAGTAGAAACACTTTCTTTTCTCGGAGATCAGTATGTTACTTAATGCCGAGCGACTTCAATATTTGGTTTGTATTGCCGAGACCGGGTCATTTTCTGCAGCGGCCAGAAAACTCAATGTCAGTGCATCCGCTGTCAATCAAGCGGTCCAAGCGATGGAAATTGATATTGGTATTCGTTTATTTGAACGCATTGCTGGAAAATCCCCCTCGCTGACACCTGAAGGAAAAGCACTATACTTTCAAGCACTTGAAATTGTCCCCCGCCTTCAAGCCATAGAAAGAAAAGCACGTGCGCTGCAAAGCGGTGAAGAGCCCTCGCTAACGATTGCCACTCACAGCATGACCTTGTACCCAAGGTTTAGCCAACTGATGGCTTTACTAACCCAGCAGTTTCCAGAACTCGAGCTGATTTTGGTTGATGCAGAAAAGCACCAGCTCTCTACCAATAGTGCGATGTTAGGTGCTGACATCATGATTGCCCTGGTGGGTTATGTCCCCAGCGAGGTTCAAATGCCCAAATCATAGATAATATCGAATGGTGCTTCATCACCTCTCCTAATCATCCTTTGGCAAAGCTCAAAGTGAAATTACACCAGAAGATCTAGAACACTATCCCCAGCTACTATCTTTAGAAGGTAAAGTCGCCACCAGCGAACTTCTCGAGTCGCTGCGGTTTAGCCCCCGCCTTATTCGTTACGAAACCCCTGACCAACTGCAAGACATGTTGCTGTGCGGCGCTGGCTTTGCCGCTTACCCTATAAAACTGGCTAAGCCATTTATCGAACTTGGTCTAGTAACCAAGCTCAATGTAGGACATTATGATAGTTCTATGGTGTGGCCAGTCGAATTGTCGTGGCGCAGTGGGCTTGGCACCGTTGGAACCTGGTTTGTAGAACAAGTATTAGAACAGGAGCGTTAAATGCTAGAACAAGACAATACCCAACTAATGATCATCGATGTACAAGGTAAGCTTGCCCAAATCATGCACGATAAAGAGCGTTTGTTCACCAACCTACATACGCTGACCAAGGCTGCTAAGCTCATGGAGTTACCGATTATTTGGGTAGAGCAAATCCCAGACAAATTAGGTCATACCATCGATGAAATTCGCCAAGAACTTCCACACCTCTCGCCGATTGCTAAAGATGTTTTCAGCGCTTGGGGTGAAAAATCAGTTCAAGAAACACTTCAAAGTAGCAACCGAAAGCAAATTATCTTGGTAGGTATTGAGGCCCATATCTGCGTTCACCAAACCGCTTGTGATTTGATTGAACAGGGGTATGAAGTCCACCTTGTGGTCGATGCCATTTCTTCACGTACACCTGAAAATAAAGATCTCGCTATCCATCGCCTTTCACAACAAGGCGCCATATTAACATCCACTGAAATGGCCTTGTTTGAATTGCAAAAAGTTGCCCGAGGCGATCAATTCAAGCACTTACTGAAACTGATTAAGTAATCGTTGATAATTTCAACGATTAACTCTTATTTTACTAAAATTTTAGTATTTACTGATAAAGATTGTTTACAATAGAACCCAATAGATAGGATTAGCTTTTTCGGTATAACACCGAAGGATGTGATTGAATGGCAACATTGAAAGATATCGCTAATGAAGCGGGCGTTTCATTAGCAACAGTATCTCGCGTACTGAATGATGACCCTAGTTTGAGCGTCAAAGAGCAAACGAAGCTACGAATTTTAGAGATCGCAGAAACATTAGAATACAAAACGAGTAGTTCGAAGAAATCGGCGCAACCTAAGAAGCGCAGCCACCATTTTATGGCTATTTATAATTATAAACAGGAAGCGGAAGTTAACGATCCTTATTATTTATCCATTCGTCATGGTATTGAAACTCAGTGCGAAAAACTGGGCATAAAACTGGTCAATTGCTATGAGGGCGAATTGGCTCATTCCGACGCTAAAATCACTGGAATACTGTTTGTTGGACGATGTTCTGACGCCGTTCGCTCCGAAGCCGAAAGCATCACTGACAACATCTGCTTTATTGACTTCTCAGATCCGAATTCAAAGTATGATTCAGTGGATATCGATCTCACTAAAATTAGTAAAGAAATTACTGACTTTTTTATTGATCAGGGTTTCAGCCGAATCGGCTTTATTGGCGGTCAAGATACTCCCAATAGCTCTGATATCCGTGAAATGGCATTTTTAGAATATGGTAGCTTAAAAGGTGTAGTGTCATTGGATGATATCTATCGTGGAGAGTTTACCAGTCAATCTGGTTACGAATCTGCGAAAAAGATGTTGTCTAACAATGACTTCCCTAGAGCGCTGTTTATTGCTTCGGATTCTATTGCGATCGGTGTACTGCGAGCTATTCATGAGCACGGTCTCAAGATACCGGAAGACATCTCTCTTATTAGTGTTAATGATATTCCTACAGCGAAGTTCACCTTTCCTTCACTGTCCACCGTCAGGATTCACTCTGAGATGATGGCATTCAAGGTGTTAATTTGCTGATGGAAAAGCAAGAGATGGACGTGCATTACCATTAAAAGTCTATGTACCGAGCAAACTAAAACTACGAGGTACGACAAAAGAGTAAGCACTTTTCATTCTTTTAGTAAACTCTCCTACCTATTCGACATCCCATTGTCATTCAATTCGTTACCATCAATGAGCCAACTTTCTTTTGGGTTGGCTCATCATACCTTTCAACCTTCAGATAGCCACTATAACAAAATAAAACTAAGTACATGAATTATAATGATTAATTTAATTCTACAGTTCAACGTCTAACACTTCTCTCATGTTCAAGCCGACCCCATTATTCACACCGTTTATTTAATCCTGATCACAACTTTGCCTACCTCGACCATTTAAATCGTGATCAAGTTAAAGTAAAAAGCAAATCTAGATATATTTTAGTAAAAGTTTTACTAAAATAACCTCATATCCTAAACGGGCATTTTTAACACAGCATCGACACGGTTTACCGGTCGAGGGAGATTTAACGTGAACAACTGGGAAAACTTTCTTCATCTTCATGAGAATCGCATGGCTCCACGCGCGTATTTCTTCTCATATCCCTCAGTTAACGCCGCTCAGACATTTCAGCGAGAGCTTAGTAGCCACTTTATGCTGCTTAGCGGTCAGTGGCAGTTTCAACTTTTTCATAACCCTATTCTTGTTCCCGACGAGTTTTACTCTCAACCAATGACGCAATGGGGACAGATCACCGTACCTAACATGTGGCAAATGGAAGGACATGGTGACCTTCAATACACTGACGAAGGTTTCCCATTCCCAATTGACGTGCCTTTTGTACCTACTGATAACCCAACAGGCGCGTACCAACGCACTTTCACTCTCGGCGACAACTGGCAAGACAAACAAACCATCCTCAAATTCGATGGCGTTGAGACCTACTTCGAAGTTTACGTTAATGGCAACTATGTTGGTTTTAGTAAAGGCAGTCGTCTCACCGCAGAGTTCGACATTTCATCCGTTGCTCAAGTTGGTGACAACCTGCTAAGCGTTCGAGTCATGCAATGGGCTGATTCGACTTATATTGAAGACCAAGATATGTGGTGGACCGGTGGGATCTTCCGTGATGTCTACCTAGTAGGAAAAGAAGCGCTGCACGTGCAGGATGTCACTATTCGTACTGACTTCAGCGCTGACTATTCGCAAGCGACATTGTCGTGTGAACTGATGCTAGAAAACCTTTCGTCTACGCGTGGTGATACTGTTTCAATTGATTATGAGCTAAAGGATAACCAGCTAAGCATTGCTGCTGGAACCATTGACCACATCTCAGTACAAGGCTCTACCACGACAAACTTCATGATTAATGTCGATGAGCCTACCCATTGGACAGCTGAGAACCCTTACCTCTATCAACTTTTTATCACTTTGAAGAACAGCCAAGGTGACACCATAGAAGTCATTCCACATCGAGTTGGTTTCCGAGATATAAAAGTTAAAAATGGCCTGTTCTACGTCAACAACCAATACGTCATGTTGCATGGCGTTAACCGACACGATAACGATCATTTAAAAGGCCGAGCTGTAGGTATGGATCGTGTTGAAAAAGACATCATCTTAATGAAACAGCACAACATCAACTCCGTACGAACTGCTCACTATCCTAATGACCCGCGATTCTACGAACTCTGCGACATCTATGGTTTGTTCGTTATGGCAGAGACGGATGTAGAAACCCATGGATTCGCCAATGTTGGCGAT
>ASHK01000020.1 GCA_000695745.1 Vibrio madracius
TTTTGGTACGCTAGCTGCGCTAGCTTTTCTAAACTCACTAAACAAACAATAAGCATCCCTGACTGGTGTGCATGAAACGCTACCATTTCAGTTGTGTCGTCCCACGTCACTTGATCAGAGAATAAAATAGATTGATTCATGACTTAAGCCTCAAGGTTCTTTCGTAACTCTCTAAGAATTTGTTTCGTTCCAGGTCTTAATCCACGCCAGAGTACAAAGCTTTCTGCTGCCTGTCCTACAAGCATACCTAACCCATCATAGACACTCCGAGCGCCGGATGTTTTGGCCCACTGATTAAATGTGGTAAGCCCTTGACCATAAGCCATATCATAACTCACCGTATTGTTATCGAAGATCACGTCACTAATATCAGGCACTTGCTTATATAAGCTTGCAGATGTCGAATTGATGACTATATCGTAGGCGCAATCAATATCGTTTATCCCAACCGCTTGTATCATGCCAAAAGGAGAAAACAGTTCTGCCAGTTGCTGAGCCTTTTCAAAAGTTCGGTTAGTGATGGTCACACAGCTCGGCTTTTGATCGAGTAACGGCTTAAGTACACCCCGAGCAGCGCCGCCAGCTCCTATCATTAAAATAGAAGCGCCCTCTAATGGTACTTGATGCTGCAACAGGTCTTGAACCAGCCCTTCTCCATCGGTGTTATCTCCAATGATTTCACCATCGTCCAATTTCTTGAGTGTATTGACAGCTCCGGCTAGTTTGGCGCGCTCAGTTAATCGACCGGCAAACTGAAATGCCTCTTCTTTAAAAGGAGCAGTAATATTGCAACCTCGACCACCATCAGCAAAAAACTGACTCACAGCTTGAGTAAATTCGCCCTCTTCCGGCTGCAAACGTCCGTATTCAATATTTTGTGACGTTTGACGTGCAAAAAGTGTGTGTATGTAAGGAGACTTGCTTTGTGAGATGGGGTTTCCAAAAACGACGTACTGATCGGGCTTACTCATGTCCTTGCCTGCTGCGTGCCAAAATGAATAGTTCGACACTATCACTTCGGCACACATTCGCCAAGTTATGCCTGTCGCATTACCAGTCTCGCGCTTGAAGGTAGTGGGCGTAAAGCTCGTGTTCTGGTGAACCCTCTTCAGGCTGATAGCTATATTCCCAACGAGCGAGTGGTGGCATCGACATTAAAATAGACTCTGTTCGGCCACCACTTTGCAAGCCAAATAAGGTGCCTCGATCGTAGACCAAGTTAAATTCGACATAGCGACCACGTCGATAAAGTTGAAACTGACGCTCTCTCTCTCCGAATTCTGTCTGCTTTCGTTTCTGTACGATCGGCAAATACGCCTCGGTATAACCCGAGCCAACGGCTTTCATATAAGCAAAGCTGCGTTCGAAGCCCCATTGGTTAAGGTCATCAAAAAATAAGCCCCCCACACCACGAGTTTCGTTTCGATGAGGCAGGAAGAAGTATTCGTCACACCATTTTTTGTGTTCGTTATAGACTTGTTCACCAAATGGCGCACAAATATCCTTAGCCACTTGATGCCAATGCTGACAGTCCTCTGCAAATGGATAAAACGGCGTAAGATCAAAGCCACCTCCAAACCACCAGATAGGGGCTTCACCTTCTTTTTCAGCGATGAAGAAACGCACATTGGCATGGGAAGTTGGAATGTAAGGGTTCTTTGGATGAATAACTAAAGACACCCCCATTGCCTCAAACTTTCGACCAGCTAACTCTGGCCGATGAGCTGTTGCAGAAGCTGGCATCTTGTCGCCAAAAACATGCGAAAAGTTAACGCCACCTTGCTCAAAAACGAGGCCATCTTTTAGTACTCGGCTGCGTCCACCGCCGCCCTGCTCACGCTGCCACTCATCCTGCTGAAATGTTGCGCCACCATCTTCGTGCTCAAGCTTTTGGCAAATATCGTCTTGAAGCTGCTGTAGAAAAGCTTTGACCTGGTGTTTATCCACTTGTTGCATCTAATATCCTCAGCCTTGTCTCAATACTTTTAACGTTCTTGCATCTCGAATTTCACTAGGTTTATTGCGACCACCCGTTTCACCATCAAGGATTTGTGCCAGGCGATCACCAAGTTGCGTTTTGACTTCTCCAGTTGTCATGCAAGATGGCATTCCAGACAAATTGGCACTAGTCGAGGTAATTGGCTTGCCGTAAGAAAGACAAAGTTTCTGTACTAGCTCGTGATCCGTGACACGAACGGCAATCGTATCGAATGCACCACTTAACCACGAGGAAACTCGGTCGCTCGCTGGCATAATCCAAGTATAAGGACCAGGCCACGTTTTTTTCACACTTTCGAGCTGAGACGATGTCAATTGACTCTCATCCACATAAGGTCGAAGCTGTTCATAGTTGGCAGCAATTAGGATCAATCCTTTCTCTGCTGGTCGCTGCTTCACT
>ASHK01000021.1 GCA_000695745.1 Vibrio madracius
ATTGGCATTATCACGAGCAAATTTACGTCGAACATGAGTCCATAGAAGCGCTGCACGAAATCAGTCATGCGTTGAGCTTTATTCGCCAAATTCTGACAGTATATGGTGGTATTGTGCCACGTCGCGCTAGCGCCATATTGCGCCAAGAACTCAAGTGGCTGGAAGAGGAACTTGATTGGCTCAAGAGCTATGATCACTTCGAAATGTTACTTGAAGACAAAGGTCATGTGCTAAGAAAATTGGACGCACGAAAGTATCTTGTTGCAGAGTTAAAAGAGATGGAGCAAGAGCTACCAGATCGTGAAGACATGCTTAAATTGATTCATTCAGCTCGTTATGCCGGCCTGTTACTTGATTTAAGCCGTTGGATTCTCTCTCGAGGTTGGCAGCCGTTTCTTGATGACAAAGCGCGCGACAAGATGGCACAAAACGTCAAACCATTTTCAATTAAGCAACTTGCGCGTACTTGGGCTGAATTGATAGAAGCGTTCCCGCCGGAAAAACTCCTGACTCGACAAGATTATATTGATCAACAATATCGCTTGATGAGAAATCTCTATACTGGAGTTGGTTTTGCGAGTCTTTATAACAGCGAAGAGCGTAATAGTTTTCGACTCCCGTGGGCAGACTTACTGCAAGGAATTGACGATTTGTTGATGCTTGAGCCTCTTGAAGGGTTAGTGACCAAATTAGAGGGTGAAGAACAGCAGCAACTTGAGCGTTGGTTAAAGCGTCAAGAAAGCTCAATTTTGCATGCGATGGAACAAACTCGCCAGATCAGTATTGAAGCTGAGCCCTATTGGCAAGATTAGTGCTCCATTAAGCGAAATAAAAAAGAGGCGTAACGCCTCTTTTTTATTTGGAATCGAGTGAGTCCAATTGCTTTTCCAACTTCTCTAGCTTACGTAGAATGATGTCTTGTTGGTTCAACACTTTTTGGAGCATCACTTCTTTGTGTTTCGAGCGTCGTTCATCCATTGAACTTGGTGAAGAGAGCAACGAAGTAATTAATCCTGACGTCATACCAAATAAACCCACACCACAGACGATGATCACCCCAGCTAGGGCTTTACCTAAACCAGTGACGGGGTAGTGGTCACCGTAGCCAACCGTTGACACGGTCACAAATGCCCACCAAACGGCGTCACCAAGGTGCTGAATATTGGCCTCAGGATCGTCGCCTTCGGCCCACAACATCAGTCCGGCCCCTGCTGATATCAGCAACAACAGCAATAGCAAGATAGAGGCAATGGTTGTTTCGTGTTTGTTGCGAGCGAGTTGTCTTAACACGGCTTCACCTGAGCGAATCACTAAGATCACACGAAAGATATGAAACACTCTAGCAAAGCGCAGTGGTTCGATTAAAGGAATGCTGGCGATGAAATCGATCCAGTGAATTTTCATAAATTGCAAACGATCTGTGGAGCGGATCAGATCTACGAAAAGCTGCAGTAGAAATAAACTACAGATTATAAAGTCGAGGCCGATAAGGACAGTACGCTCATCGCTATTGATAGGCGCAAACAACAAGGCTG
>ASHK01000022.1 GCA_000695745.1 Vibrio madracius
TGGCATGATAATGAGATGAAAATCTCAACATCAAGTGGCGCGCTTAGCGCTGCGATTTGCTCAATCGTTTCTGCTTCTAGTTTGATTGGGTGACCACCTGTATGCAGCAAAGCAAGCACAAGTGAGGTAAATTCATGGCCCATTGGCAAACCTGCAAAACCAATTGCTGTGCCTTTCTCTGGGTTAACTACGCGCATCACTGGCTTACGTGTGCTTGCAGAATCATCTCGAACTACGTCGATCTTGCTGCTTAATGATGCGATATCATTAGCAAGAGACTCGATTTTGCTCGCAGTATCACTATCGTCAAGGCTGAGAACTAATTGAACTTGGTTTTTACGTTTTCTAAATACGCTTTTAACTGCTGCTTCATTGCTTGATCTAACATACTGATACCTATTCTATAAGACTGCTTAACATCAGAAGGAATTAAAAAAGGGAGAAATAAAAAGGGAACCCTTTTGATGCTTGATTATTAACATGATGGTTTAAGGGTGCACGCCCCCACTGTTAACGGCTAATGGTAGAAGCCATTAAAGTGACTGCGGGGCGTGCAACACGGACTCGATATTCCGCTTAAGCTAGTGTTTATTTGGGCTTAAACGTTAGCTTAGATTTTGCCTACTAGGTCTAGAGATGGCGCTAGTGTTTCTTCACCTTCTTTCCATTTAGCTGGGCAAACTTCACCTGGGTGAGCGGCAACGTATTGTGCTGCTTTCACTTTACGCATTAGGTCTTCTGCATTACGACCAATACCTTCTGCTGTGATTTCCATTGCTTGGATAACACCTTCTGGGTCAACTAGGAACGTCGCGCGGTCTGCAAGACCTTGACCTTCACGCATTACACCAAAATTGTTGGTGATTGTGCCTGTTTGGTCACCAACCATGTAGTAGTTGATTTTGCCAATTGTGTCTGAGCTGTCGTGCCACGCTTTATGTGTGAAGTGTGTGTCTGTTGATACTGAGTAAACTTCTACGCCGCGCTCTTGTAGCTCTGCATAGTGGTCCGCTAAATCACCAAGCTCTGTTGGGCAAACGAAAGTAAAGTCTGCTGGGTAGAAGAAGAATACTGCCCACTTACCTTTTACATCTTGCTCTGTAATTTCTACGAATTCGCCCTGTTTGAATGCAGTTGCTGAAAATGGCTTGATAGTTGTGTTGATCATAGTGGTTACTCTCTCAAAGTGTTCGTGTTGTTTGTTTTAGCACTGTCCTGCGCCGATGTGTGTATATTGCAATGAGAGCGTATTTTTTAAAATTCGTCCTTTCCTATCTATTTGATAGGGATTTCCTATCAAAGTATGCCGCAGGTAAAAATAATAAGCCAACTCTATCGAGTTGGCTTATTAAAGCACCACAAACAGCACTAGCCATAGGCTACACTTGGGAACCAAAGTACCAGTTGTGGCCAAACGACTAAACAGATTAGGGCGATTAGCTGGATAACAATAAAAGGCACCACACCACGATAAATATCTTTAAGTGCCACCTCGTTTGGACAAACGCCTTTCAAGTAAAAGAGTGCGAAACCAACTGGCGGGGTCAGGAAGCTTGTTTGCAACGCCATAGCCACTAACATCACAAACCATACTAAGCTAGGGTTATCCACCACACCGTGTCCATCTAACTCAATCCCTAAGCTGGCGATGACAGGCGCCAATAGTGGCAGTGCAATCAAAGTGATCTCAATCCAATCAAGGAAAAACCCTAACAAAAACACGATGAATAAAATAAACGCAATGATGCCATATGGACCAAATGGTAAACCGCTTAAAAACGACTCAATTAACTCATCACCGCCGAGCTCACGCAACACTAGAGCAAAACAGGACGCACCCAAGAAAATCATGAAAATGTACGCCGTTGTACCATACGACGCCAATAACACTTCTTTGAGTACCTTTAGATTGAGCTTCTTGTTGTACGCCGCTAACAACGTTGCCCCTAAGGCACCAACACCAGAGGCTTCTGTTGGCGTGGCAATACCCGCGAAAATAGAGCCGAGCACGCAAAAAATCAGCATGACGGTAGGGGTAATATCTTTAAATACTTGAAGAATCAAACGCCAATCAACAGGCTCGATATCTTCCGGCAGTGGCGCTTTATGAGGATTCATTTTTCCTACCACCAGTATGTATAAGATATACAAACTGCCAAGAAGCAGTCCCGGCATAATGGCTCCCATGAAGAGATCACCGACGGACAAACCGAGCTGATCTGCCATGATCACTAACATGATTGAAGGGGGTAGTAATATTCCCAAGGTGCCTGCTGAGGCAACCGTGCCCAACGCCAACGGCAAGTGATAACCCTGACGCATCATGCTAGGCAACGACATCACCGTCAGCAGTACCACCGAGGCCCCTATAATGCCGGTGGAAGCTGCCAGTATGATACCAATAGCCATGACTGTAATAGCTAATCCACCGTGCACTTTACCGAACAGGGCTTGCATCGAAGTCATCAGCTTTTCCGCGATACCCGATTTATCGAGCATATTTCCCATAAATATAAACATGGGTAAGGCGACCAAGATCCAGTTGTCCATAACCTTATAGATACGGTTGACCACTAACCCTAAACTGGTGTAGTCAAGCCCTGTAAAAGTATCCAAATATAAATCGGCAAAATACCCAACGGCCGCAAAAATCACACCTATCCCACCAAGCACATAAGCCACAGGTATGCCGGTAAACAGCAGCAGGATAAAAGAGCCAAACATGGCGATGACCATCCATTCATTTGCTTCCATAATTCGCTCCTTTCGATGATTCTCCAGTAAATATGGTCTCTAGACTGCGAAGAATTCGTGCCACCATCGACAGGAGCAATAAGCTAAAGCTCAATGGAATCACACTTTTGATCAACCAGCGATAAGGCAGACCGGATGGGGAGGCCGAGCTTTCATTAACCCGCCAAGATTCATAAGCGAAATCGTAAGCGTGTAGAATAACGATCAGCACAAATGGTATAGCCAAAAAGAGTAAGCCGAATAAGTCGACCCAAGCTTTAGTGCGCTCAGAAAATTTGTGGTAAAACAAATCCACTCGAACATGAAGATTGGAAATCTGCGCATAGGCAACGCCAAACATAACGGCTGTCGCGTACAGGTGCCATTGCAATTCTTCTAGGGCAATTTGACCATTGGAAAATACTTTGCGAAGAATCACCTGAGTGATGATCACCGCCACCAAGACAAGGTTGGTCCAAGCAAGCGCTTTGCTTATTAAGGTTATAAAACGTTCAATATGAGAGTACATAGGGATGGTTGGGGTAGAACATAACTCTTTGTTCATGGGTTGCTCCTTACAACATAAGCCGACCATAGTGCGTCGACCAATAGACCCAGTGAGATAAACATCACTGGGCATGGTCGCCCATCACGAACGATTACTGACCTTGTGTTTCACGCGGTAAAAAGCCATTTGCCGCCCATAAAGCGTAGCCTTCTCGGAAAGTGCTTAAGTCACTCCATACCTTGTCAAAGAACGGGTCTGCCGCCTTTTTCTCTTCAACCACTTCAAGCCATGTGTTTTCGAATAGACCCAGCATTTCTTCATTCCAATAACGGATCTCTACACCGTTTTCTTTGGCTTTTTCCATCGCGGCAAATTGCAGTGCTTCCCCCTCAGCAATCGAGTAAGTCATGGTCGCCATACAGGTGGTTTCCACCGCAGACTGCTGAGTGTCACTCATGCTGTTCCATGTATCTTTATTAATGAGAAGCTCAAACACCGTTGATTGTTGGTGCCAGCCCGGGAAATAGTTGTATTTAGCGACTTTGTGGAACCCTAAGCGCTGATCAATAGCTGGCTGAGAGAACTCTGATGCATCAATCGCCCCTTTCTCTAACGCCCCAAAGATTTCTCCCCCTGGCAGCTGTACCGTACCGACACCGAGCTTCTCCATTACTGACGCGCCAAGACCAAAGAAGCGCATGTTTAAACCTTTAAGATCTTCAGGTTTTTCAATCGGTTTACGAAACCATCCCGATGTTTCTGGCGAGATGATCGCACATGGCATGACTTTCACGTTATAACCACCTTGATCGTACATCTCTTGATACAGCTTTAATCCGTTGCCGAAGTATAACCAAGCCATATATTCCCCAGCTTCTGGACCAAACGGGACCGCTGAAAAGAGTGCCGACGCGGGTAACTTCCCCTGCCAGTAACCTGCTGTTGAATAACCTGAGTTCACTTTACCTGTAGAAACCGCATCCAAAATCTCTGCTGGGTTAACTAACTTACCCGGCTCGTAAATCTTCATTTTGATAGTGCCACCAGAGGTTTTAGTAATGTGGTCGGCATACCATTGAATCGGCGTCCCCAAAGCCGGTAAGTGGCTACCAAACGCAATCGGTGTTTTTAGCAAGACTTTTTTGTCTGCTGCCTGAGCACCCACAGAAAGCGCAGTTGCAGACAACGTCAATGAGGTAGCGATGGCAACATTCTTAAGATTCATAACAGAGTTCCTTGTTAGTCTGAGTTCCTTGTTAATAGTGAGAAATGTGAACATCGCATTGTGAGAACTGTTAATACGATGTTACATTTAGAGCTCAGTCTAGTGCTGATATTTATGACTCTCTATTGGCGAAATTGCGCAAATTTAGTCGGTAGTTAATGCAGTTTCCCAAATAAAGTTTCAGTAAAACTACGTACACAAATGGAAGGCTAAATGAGACTTGTCGGTAACCGAAGGCTCACGTTCAACATCATTCTCCTGTCGATAATGCCATTGATAATCGTGGTAGGAATTGTTGCTAGTATCATGTTTTCTCAGGCAAAACAGTTAGTGGAAGAACAGGTAGCCCTGACGAGAAGCAATGTTCTTGCCGTTAAAAAGCAAGAACTCAAACAGTACGTAGAAATGGCACTCAAAAGCATCGAACCTTACTATCGTGATCCATCATTGACCGAAGAGTTGGCGAAGCAAATTGTTGCTGAAAAGTTGAGCAGCCTCACATATGGCAACGATGGTTACTTCTTTGCTTACACTTGGGATGGCGATGCGTTGGTACTGCCTTATCAACCAAATCGGATCGGCAAGAACTGGTGGAATGTCGAGGATGTACAGGGTAAGAAGCTACTTCAAGAATTAATAAGAGTAGGCAAGAGCGGCGGCGGTTTGTTGACTATTTATGGCACAAACCATCAAAGAAAGAGCCGTTGCCCAAACTGAGTTACGCGGTGTCTCTCGACAAATGGCAATGGATGATAGCACAGGGGTATATCTTGATGATATCGAAACACAAGTAACTCACATGCAAAATGGTTTTGACCAAAGTGTCGGGAAAACCAGCACAGCCCTATTTGGTTTGGTTTTTATTGCCGTTTCGGTGATTGCCATGCTCGGAGCCTCCCTAAACCTTAATGTACGCCGTTTAGCGAATCAGCAACTCAGTGTCTTAAATCAGCAAATTATCGATTCTCAGGAAAACGAACGAAGCCGAGTATCACGAGAGCTGCATGATGGCGTCAACCAACTGTTGGTCGCGGCTAAATACCGTCTAGAAAATGTCACCAAAGAAAACGATAACGTTGAAAAAGAGGCCGAATTAAGCGCAAGCAAAAATGCGATGGAACAAG
>ASHK01000023.1 GCA_000695745.1 Vibrio madracius
CGAGTTCGTATTGCTGTGGAGAAGGTTCTTGAAGCATATCGGAGCATCCATATTTCGATACCCCTATTAGATCAAAGGTCTAGCTCGAAAGCTAGACCTTTGTCAGCAGTCTGAGGGCTCCTTAAAGGAGCCCTATCGCGTATTGTTTGTAACTATTTAATTGGAGCGCCGTTCATATCATTCATGTAACGGAAGAATTCACTCTTAGGATCGAGAACGAGAATATCGCTCTTATCTGAGAATGACGTCTTGTAAGCCGATAATGAACGTAGGAAGCTAAAGAACTCAGGATCTTTGCTGTATGCTGACGAGTAAATCGCTGCAGCTTTTGCGTCAGCATCACCTCGCGTTACACGCGCAGTTTTGTCAGCCTCTGCCAGCATAGTTGCGACTTCAAGTTCAGCTTGTGCACGAATAATTTCAGCTTTCTCTCGACCTTGAGAACGGAACTTACGAGCACTGATTCACGTTCAGCTCTCATACGACGATAAATTGACTCACTAATTTCATCAGGTAAGTTAATTTTCTTGATGCGAAAATCGACAACTTGAACACCAAGATCTTTCATGGCACTTTCTCGGGTGTCCTTAAGAACGTTGGTCATAATTTGATCACGCTCACCGTCTATCTCTAATGCCTGCTTCGCAGCTTCAGTAGTGACTTCTTCACTATTGATACTACTAGGTAACACATTTGTCGCATCTCTTGGACCCGAGACCACTTGCTTAATGTCTCGAGAACCAATTTCAGAACGAAGTACATCTGTTACTTTTCGTTCGAGGAGTGCTTCAGCCGTTAGAGCATTGCCTCCGCCTGTTGCTAGGTAGTATTGGCGAAAATCTTCAATCCTCCATTTGACGTAAGTATTAATAATCACGTCTTTTTCTCAGAGGTAACAAAACGGTCTCCCCGCCCATCCATCGTTTGAATACGAGCATCCAAAGTTTTCACGCGATCAAACAGTGGCATTTTGAAATGCAATCCTGGCTCGTAAATACGAGAAACATCGTTATCACTGAGAACACGTCCAAAACGAATAACAATGCCTCTTTCGCCTTCCGGGATAACAAATACTGACATTAACATTAGTGCTAACGCCACGACTAATACTGGTATTGCTAATTTACGCATTATTAGTATCTCCCTTGACGTGTATTTGTATCGCGAGATGTCGTTGAACTACTCGGCGCTTGAGTTGCTGGTGCATCTAGCTGAATCTCATCATATGCTGACGTTGACTTAGGTTTCTTTGACTTACCAGAAGACTCTTGTCCAGCCAGCTTATCAATTGGTAAGTACAACAAATTACCACTTGATTCAGAATCGATAAGTACTTTAGATGTATTAGAATACACCTCTTCCATCGTGTCTAAGTAGAGGCGATTACGAGTTACTTCTGGTGCATCAAGATACTCTGGTAATAATTTCTCAAATTGAGCAATCTGACCTTCAGCCGAGTTAATCGTGCGCTCTGAATAACCTAAAGCTTCTTTCTTTAGACGTTCTGAACGTCCAGTCGCTTTAGGAATGATTTCATTCTTGTATGCTTCAGCTTCACGAATAAAACGTTCTTGGTCCTCACGAGCAGAAATAGCATCGTCGAACGCGTCTTGCACCTGTGTTGGTGGACGTGCGGACTGGAAGTTAACATCGACAACCGTAATACCCATATCATAATTATCAATAATATCGTTGAGAGTATCTTGAGTAGTTTGACGAATTAACTGTCGTCCACTTGTAAGAATACTATCCATCAGCGAATCACCAATAACTGCACGTAGAGCAGAGTCTGTAGCTTGACTCAAGCTATCGTCAGCATCAGTCACCACATAAAGGTATTTATAGGGATTCGATACACGGTATTGTACATCCATACTAACCGTCACGACGTTTTCATCCCGCGTCAACATCGTACCAGACGCTCGAAGAGAGCGAATCGCTTGAACATTAACTGATTGATATTCGTCAATAAATCTCGGTCGCCAATTCAAACCCGGTTCGACAATGCGGTCATACTTACCCAAACGAAGTACAACACCGCGTTCTGCTTCACCGATAGTGTAAAAACCGGAGAAAAACCAAATGGCAACTGCGATTAGAGCGATTACACCAAAACCGATGGCACTACCGCCGCCGCCAATTGATGGACCACCACCACCTTTTTTGCCAAATCGACCACCAATTTTCTGACTTAGCTTATTGAACACTTCGTCTAAATCAGGCGGCCCTTGATCACGACCACCGGAGTTCCGGTCACCACGATTATTATTACCCCATGGGTCTTTATCGCGGCCGTTGTTTCCATTGTTATTACCAGGCTCATTCCACGCCATTAGGAAGCTCCATCATTTAGTATGACGTTATACTGTAGCAGTCCTTTAAGTAACTATAAAGTCACTCAAAACTGCCCTTCTCTTTTTCAAGTCTAGACCAATCTACTTGTTGCATCCGAATATCAATCAACAAGTTACCTTCTTCATCGTATTCTTCGCTTTGAATACAATTCATTTGGAAAAATGTACTACGAAAACGCCTTGAAACTGCGGCGGGATTCGCAATTGATACTGAACCATTTGGCTCGCTAAGCGCTCAGTGAGCGCTTCGAACAACAGTTCGATTCCTTGCCCTTCCATGGCAGAAACCCAAACGGCTCTCGGAATACCTTCATCATTACGTTCTATACGTGGACGTTGGCCATCTAGATTATCTATTTTATTCATCACAACAAGAGAAGGCACTTCATGTGCATCAATCTCTTCTAGCACGTCATGAACAGCTTGAATATTCTCACGAAATCGGTCATCACTGGCATCGACAACATGTAACAAAATGTCAGCTTCCTGCGTTTCTTGCAGGGTTGCCTTGAATGCAGCCACTAAATCATGCGGTAAGTGACGGATAAATCCTACTGTATCCGCAAGGATTGCCGGACCGACGTCCGCTAGTTGTATTTTTCTTAAAGTGGGGTCGAGTGTTGCGAATAACTGGTCAGCAGCATACACCCCTGCTTCAGTAATACGGTTAAACAGTGTTGATTTTCCCGCATTGGTATAACCCACTAGGGAGATCGTTGGGATTTCAGCTCTGTTTCTGGCTCGTCTGCCTTGTTCACGCTGCTTTGCGACTTTTTCTAGGCGACGCAAAATCGCTTTAATTCGATCACGCAGAAGTCGACGGTCGGTCTCTAACTGAGTTTCGCCGGGACCACGTAAACCAATACCACCCTTTTGCCTTTCAAGGTGCGTCCAGCCTCGAATTAATCGAGTCGAGATATGGCGGAGCTGTGCAAGCTCGACTTGCAACTTACCCTCATGGGTACGCGCACGCTGAGCAAAAATGTCGAGGA
>ASHK01000024.1 GCA_000695745.1 Vibrio madracius
GGTTTTTCTGTGTCCTTTCTGCCGTTTGACCGCCCGTCATCTTGCCATCATCCCGCTGGTTACCACCAGCTCGGTCGGAATCACCTTCATGAAACTCAAGAGTTTGCTGAGTTATATCCATTGTCTGTTGCATGATGACATCGATCGGCGTCGGCTCGGGACGGCCCGGTCTAAACTCTTGAGCGATGATACTTGTCCCCTTAGGAATATCTTTCACTTCAAGGCGATTTTGTACACCGAAAGCAAACTTCATGGAGCCCGCTATTTGTTTGAACTTGAGTACGTCCATTTCGGAAAATGACAATAGAAGTACAAAGAAGCACATTAGTAGCGACATCAAATCGGCAAATGTCCCCATCCATTGAGGAAGGCCAGGTGGCGGACAATCACATTTTTGTTCCTCTTCCACTTCTCCTCCTACAACAACTTAATATGTGGGATAGCCATATTACTCACCGTCCAAATCAAAGGCTCGCTTGCTTTCATTGAGGTAGTTTTTCAAATAGCCATCAATCACACGAGGATTTTGGCCATCCTGTATCGCTAAGACACCATCCATAATTAATCGACGGTTGAGTTTTTCTTGCTCACGACGCAATGCGAGTTTGTCAGCAATAGGGAAGAAAAGCATGTTGGAGAGAACCGCTCCATACAAAGTCGTCAATAGCGCCACCGCCATAGCAGGACCAATCGACTTGGGGTCGTCCATGTTCGACAACATCGCCACGAGACCGATTAGAGTACCGATCATTCCCATCGCAGGAGAGACTTCACCAAACGCCTTAAACACCCCAGCGCCTTTTACGTGGCGCTCGTCGGTTAACGCAATGTCTTTTTGCATGGCGTTACGCACCACCTCAGCGTCATGGCCATCGACTAACAGATCAATGCCCTTTTGCATAAAGCTGTTCTGAATGTCCATTTCTTCCAACGCAAGAAATCCGCCTTTACGCGCAGCATCTGCCATCTCAACGATCTTGGCGATCAAGTCTTCTGGCTCATCCGTTTTGAACATGAAAGCTTTGCCGGCAATCTTAGTCGCGCTGAAGAACTGGCTAAGAGTGAACTTCATTAAAACCACGAATGTCGAACCACCAATCACGATGAAAACCGACGTAGTATCGTAGTACGTCATGATGCTGCCACCGAGCACCATCGCTATAATGATTGAAGCGGCCCCACCAATGAGACCAATTAGCGTTGCTAAATCCACTCAACACCCCATAAATAATTGCCATCAATGATTATTGACGAACTAGAATAACCGCACGAGTCTATCGCGTTATATTCAGGTTATCGACCGTATACTCATATCTTTAAGTAATTTATGACCTTAAAATCACAAAATTCCTTTTTCGAAGCACTGGATTGAGTTCTCTGCTTAAGAAATCTCAAGAAAACAATATGTTCCAGTATTTTGATATCCATCCAGTTGAACAATTTTGTAGCAGAAACAGCAAGTGGCAAGCATCTTGGTTACATTTTTGACACCATTAGTTTGACCATCCGTTACGGCTCATGTAACGTTCGAACATTTCTGATAAAACAAGTAAGTTATGGCGACGAAAAAACCAGAGAACATGTCGTTTGAAGCGACAGTAGACGAGCTCGATATGCTTGTCGAACAACTAGAAAATGGTGACCTTGCACTGGACGATGCCTTAAAGAAATTTGAACGTGGTATCGCCTTAGCTCGTGCAGGCCAACATAAGCTTACTGAAGCAGAACAAAAAGTCAGCATCCTGTTAGCAAAAGATGATGACGCAGAACTTGAAGACTTCTCCCCGTCAGAAGAATAGAACCAAAAGTGAGTATCCCCATGATTGAGGCTTTAAAGTCTTATCAACAGCGCAATAACGAGCAACTGGACGCTTGGCTCGACCACTATCCTTTTCAGCAACAAAGATTAATAGAGGCAATGCGATATGCCTTGCTACTCGGTGGCAAACGCGCTCGCCCTTTTCTCGTTTACGCCACCGGACAAATCTTTGGTTGCACTAAAGAACAATTGGATACTCCAGCTGCCGCGATTGAATGTATTCATGCTTATTCGCTGATTCACGACGATCTTCCAGCAATGGACGACGATGAACTTCGCCGAGGTCAAGCAACCTGCCATATTCAATTCGACGAAGCCACGGCGATTCTCACAGGGGATGCTCTGCAAACACTCGCCTTCACGGTATTATCTGAAGGTGAATTAGCACCCTTTGCTAATGAGCAACGTATTACTATGGTACAGAAGCTCGCTCATGCTTCGGGCGCGCGGGAATGGTGTATTGGACAAGCTCTCGATTTAGAAGCAGAGAATCAACAGGTCACTTTAGAGCACCTCGAACGCATCCATAGTCACAAAACTGGGGCGCTTATCAAGTGTGCGGTGCAGCTCGGCGCATTAGCTGCTGGAGAAAAAGGTGTGCAATACCTACCGCAATTAGAACGATATGCAGACGCTATCGGTTTGGCGTTTCAGGTCCAAGACGACATCCTAGACATTGTGGGTGACACAGAAACTCTAGGTAAACCTCAAGGCTCTGACGTTCAATTAAACAAAAGTACTTATCCAGCTTTGCTAGGATTAGAAGGGGCTCAACAAAAGCAGCGCAGCTTTTGAAGAAGCACTTTGTGCTTTAGAGGCAATCCCCTACAATACTCAATTACTCGAAGATTTCGCCCGATATGTCATCGAGCGCAACAACTAAACACAATTAAAGCGCTAACACTATGACACTTGATATTTCAAAATATCCAACACTGACATTAGCAAATACACCGGAAGAACTTCGCTTGATGCCGAAAGAGTCACTTCCGAAGCTTTGTGAAGAGCTAAGAACGTATTTGTTAAACTCTGTGAGCCAGTCAAGCGGACACTTGGCTTCTGGACTAGGTACGGTTGAATTAACCGTTGCCCTACATTACGTCTACAACACGCCTTTTGATCAGCTGATTTGGGATGTGGGCCATCAGCTTA
>ASHK01000025.1 GCA_000695745.1 Vibrio madracius
TTTTATTTAATTCCAAATGATCACTCTTATTACTTCCTAATATGTGGTTTGTTTATTACGTCGGTTGGTACGTTGATTTACTCGCAAAGCTTGGGCAACAAACAGCAACAGGTCAGTGTGGCTAAATAGCGATTAGTTATATAAATTCGCTAAAGAAAAAAGCCGTAACATAATAATGTTGCGGCTTTATTGTTTTATTGAGAGCAAGCAATGGTTAATTGTCACTTACACTTGAAGGGCAAACGCCAAATTCTTTTTTAAACGCACGACTAAAGTGGAAACTGTCGTTAAACCCTAGTTCAAACGCTACACGTTTTACATTAGTACCTTGTCGTTTTAGCATCATCATACTGGCATCCAATTTGAGTTTTAAGTAATACTGTTTTGGCGTTACATTAAGGTATTTTATGAATAGCTTTCTAAGATATTGTTCAGTGTAGCCAGTTTCCTTTGCAAATTGTTTTATTGGAATGTTTGTTTCGATATTTTCACTCATCTTAGCGACGACATCATTAACAATTTTTTCTTGGCTGCTCATGCTTTTAGATTGATCAATTAGCGTTAGCCACTTATAAAAAACGAAACCAAAACCGGCAACAGCGGCGTTCATTTTGGTCTCGGATTTAGAAGCAATAAGAGATTTTACTTCACTCAAAATCTCAGGATATTGATCATTATTAAGAGTTATAGGCTCTTCAAATGGAATCGCGGTGACGCCTTGCATCAGGAATTCAAACCAATTGAGGTTCCAGACGACGCCATTAGTCCAGTAACTGTCAATGTTACGACTGTCAATAAACGTCACGCTCGGGGCAGAAATCGTGAGTACTTTGCCACTATTTAACCGAATACAACCACTACCTTGGATGGTGTAAATAGCGACGATTGCATTCGGTAGCATGGGTAACACGCGGTCTTTAGGCCACTTAATATGATAATGGGCATCCGCTTGTACGTCCCACATTGAACGTAATGTGATACCGCAAGAGTCAGCCGGCTGTTCGATAAGTAACGGTTGATTTTTCATAGTTTCGCTTTTTACATTCACGGGGTATTTTTTCTATGGTTTATGGTAGCAACATAATTTAATTTTAGAAATAAATCGCTGGGGCGAATATGCGAATAATAGAACCTTGTCACCTTTGAATATATTTGAGGCCTAAATGATCTCTGAATTTTTAAACCCTAAGGAAAGAAAGGCAATTTCTACAGAAAAGAACAAAAAATGCCAAATATAATATTCATTACTGTTGATATGATTTCGGCGGATTGTTACCACCCTGACAGACCACTTGCTAAAATAATCAATACTCCAAATATCAACGCTATTGCTGATGAAGGCAGTAGTTTCAGCTCTGCGTTCACTCCAAGTCCTTTATGTGGCCCAGCCAGAGCAGCTATTTTTACCGGTATGCATCCACCTTATCTCTCTAATGGAGAGAGAACACCGGTAGGAATGAAAGTAGACTTAGAATTAGATGATATTATTTTTCAAGACTATTTAAAGCGCATTGGCTATACATTAAAACATACAGGAAAATGTCATGTTGGTGTCGAGAAGTTTATTCGTACCTTTGGCGAGAATATCCATGCCTGGGACCGTTGGGGGCCACCTGTAGAAGATGATGACCGTTTATTTGAGTTACCTTGCAGACTGCGGTGTTCAGTTGCCAAGGTATCGTAAAGAACTGCGAGGATTACAAATAGATAAATTATCTCCGGCGAACTCTTTTGGTGGATGGATAGAGCAAAAAGATGGGTCTGATTTTCCTTTAGATGCTCATTATTCGGTGTTTTTGGCAAAACTTACCATTGAACAGATTAAAGCCAGCAAAGTTCAAGCACCGAATAAGCCTATTTTTAGTCAGTTGGAATTCTTCGACCCCCATCAACCGTATTCAGTGCCAAGCGGGTTAGAACAGCGTTATCAGGAGATCAAGAACGCGATTGCACTTCCTGCGAGTTACAGTCTGGTGGAGCCAGAGAACCCTATTTATGCCCTCTACCAACAATATTGGGGAATGTACGACCAGAACATGGTGATGGATTACATTGCTTGCCATTTGCTGCAAGTTGAAGTGATTGATCATGCCATTGGTCATTTGATTCGCTTCCTAAAGCAGGAAGATATGTGGGAAGAAACTGCCATTGTCTTTTCTGCCGATCATGGAGACATGAATGGACGAATGGCGATGGCTGATAAAGGTTCTTACTTCCAGCCAGATATTTTCCGTATTCCGCTCATGATCAAAGCGCCAAAAAGCACTGGTGTGGTGAAAGCCGTGAGTCATGAGTCGGTGTCGGCGATTGATATTGCGCCAACCATTCTTGGTTTTGCAGGTATTGAAATACCGTCCCAAATGGAGGGTGATAATCTTACCAATGTTATGCAAGGTGAAGCGCGTCGACCACTCACACAGGTTTACCAGACTGGAGTCCATGTTGGCTGTAACTATGGTTTTGGCTTTCAGGTCGATATTGAGGGTAAAAAATACTTCTATGGTTACAACGCGACAACGGGTTTTGAAGAGTTGCATCACCTAGATCGAGATGACCAGAGCAATTTGTTGAACTTAGATGTTTACCGAGTTCATAAAGAGTCGATTGTCGCTCAAGCAAAAGAATTACTGCTGTCGGATCCGCGCTGGATGGGATATTGGTCTTCTTATCGTTTGCACAATGCACGTTACCTTCCAATCAGTTCAGAAGACATGCAAATGCTGAAACCGGTATAGAAAATCCCTATAACTATCAAGCGAGCTTAGCTCGCTTTTTAGGAGTTTTGTTATGTCTTGGAGAAATCAGGGAAGCAGCCCTGACTACCGCTTTACCTTAGCCAATGAAAGAACTTTTCTGGCATGGATTCGCACTGCGCTAGGCTTTTTTACGGCAGCGATAGCGGTTGATCAGTTGGCGACGAGCCTTAACGATGAACTGTACAAGCCATTAATCTGTCTCGCACTACTTACGGTCTCAATCATTTGTTCAGTATTCGCCTATTCAAATTGGCGGGGGAATGAAATCGCCATGCGGTTAAATGCCAATCTCACCTATTCAAAGTCGATTAAAATCGTCCCCATTCTGATGGTATTGGTCATCGTCATTTTACTTAGTAGTATTTACAGTGATTCGTTCAACTAACGAAGTAAGATTGAAAAGTGATTCAGGGCTGCAGGTCGAGCGTACGACGCTATCCTGGTTTCGAACGCTGTTTGTGTCCTTGTTAATCACTTTATCTATTGTCAAAAAAGTAGCTGACGATAGTACTCTCCCATGGCTAATCGCCTTTATGAGCGCTTCTCTATTGTGCGCGGCTATCTACTGCTCACTTTTTGGTGTGGCATCAACTGGCATCAAAAGTAAGTCTAATCGCTATAAAATCATGGTGTTATCTTTGATCAGTAGCGTCATTTTTATATGGGATAGTGTGTTAGGTCTCTGGAAAGACTAGAGGAGCACTAAAAGAAAAGTGCCACTAGCCATAACGGCTAGTGGCAATAGCTCAACAAGTTATTTTGGTTGCTTTGCCAACACAGCATCAATATCGGCTGCGCTATGGCGTTCGATTAATGTTTCCCACTCTTCGCCCCAAGAACGGTTAACGATACGACCGCGTTGAACGGCTGGACGTGCTGCAATGTCTTTCGCCCAGCGAATAAGATGTGGGTAGCTTTCTACGTCTAAAAACTCAGCGGCATTGTATTGGTTGTTAATCACTAGATTGCCATACCATGGCCAAGTTGCGATATCAGCAATGCTGTATTCGTCGCCACCAAGATATTGATTGTCTGCGAGTCTAGCGTCTAGCAAATGCAACTGGCGCTTTGTTTCCATAGTAAAACGGTTGATTGGGTATTCGAACTTTTCTGGTGCGTAGGCGTAGAAATGGCCAAAACCGCCGCCAAGATAAGGGGCTGAACCTTGAAGCCAGAATAACCAGTTCATTGCTTCAACACGCTTAACAGGATCGCTAGGCAGTAAAGCGCCGAACTTCTCTGCTAAATAGAGCAGGATGTTGCCTGACTCAAAGACTCGCACAGATGTATCACCAGACCGGTCAAGCAGTGCCGGGATTTTCGAGTTTGGGTTAACGTCCACAAAGCCAGAACCAAATTGGTCGCCTTCACCAATGTTGATTAAGTACGCATCGTATTCAGCATCAGCTTTGCCCAAAGCAAGTAGCTCTTCGAGCATGATGGTAACCTTTTGCCCATTTGGTGTCGCTAGAGAGTAAAGCTGTAACGCATGTTCTCCGACTGGCAACGCCTGTTGGTGGCGTGCTCCAGAGTCCGGTCTGTTAATACTTGCCCATTGGCCGCCGCTTTCACTGTCGTGAGTCCAAACTTTAGGTGGGATATATTCGTTACTCATAGCATCTCCTAATGCATTGAATGGAAGCGTTTTGCTTCATCAGAATCCGACTTGATAGAAAAATCCTAACTCGTTTTTACTGGTATCGCAAATGTTTTGAACAATCGTTCAATTATATTATATGCCTGGAATATTGATGACATTTTAGTTCAGTTTTTGTTCGCGATGTGAAACGTGTATCGCGTTATGAACTACCCGACTCATCATCAATCTTCGATATTAAAACCACAGGACTACTTTTTCTGAGTGATGGCTCAACATTGCGCTCAACGAGTTGTCTTGAAATGAGTGATGACCAAACACAAGCCCAATCAAAGGCTCTACTCAGACATATGGTCTCGAAGTGGGCAGTGCGAATAGATGGTGAAGTTAATGAAAGGCGGGGCTGAATCCATAAAAAAAGCCAGTCACTTTCGAGACTGGCTTTATAACGCTGTCAGATAACTTACGGTTAAGACAACTTTTCAGCGGACGATTTAGCTTAATGCTAACTGTGCCGCTTGATCTTTTTGTGCTTTGTTCAAGCGAATCTT
>ASHK01000026.1 GCA_000695745.1 Vibrio madracius
GAGATAATCTGCAATAATGCAGGCTTCGTCACACTAGAAAACTCTGAAATGACCGTAGAAAACGAAGCACTCACCCTAAAAAAGCGATTCCGTGGCTATTTTCCCGTCGTCGTTGACGTTGAGACCGCAGGTTTCAATGCTAACACTGATGCGTTATTAGAGATTTGCGCCATCACATTAACCATGGACGAACAAGGAAATCTGCTACCTGCTTCCGTCTTACATTTTCATATTGAGCCATTTGAAGGCGCTAATCTTGAAAAAGAAGCGCTCGAGTTCACCGGGATTCGCGACCCATTTAGTCCACTTCGTGCGCAGTCCCTGAACAGGAAGCACTTAAAGAAATCTATAAAGTCATTCGCAAAGAGCAAAAGCAACATGATTGCAGCCGAGCAATCATGGTAGCCCACAATGCCAACTTTGATCATAGTTTTGTTAGTGCAGCGAATGAGCGAGCTAAACTTAAGCGCGTTCCCTTCCACCCGTTCGCTACCTTCGATACTGCCACATTAAGTGGCCTAGCTTACGGGCAAACAGTATTGGCAAAAGCTTGTAAAGCCGCGGGGATGGAGTTTGATAATAAAGAGGCACATTCTGCTCTTTATGATACTCAAAAGACGGCTGAGCTGTTTTGCCGATTGTCAACAAATGGAAAGCGCTTGGTGGCTGGCCGATTGTTGATGAACAAGCCCAAGAATAACTAAACACAACTTTTTAGAGATGATTATGAACCCTGTCGTTATTTCCGTTTGCATCATGCTGATTCTGGCCTTGATGCGAGTTAACGTTGTCGTTGCGTTAACATTCAGTGCCATCGTAGGTGGTGTCGTGTCTGGAATGTCGCTAACTGAAGCCGTAAGTGCTTTTGAAGGTGGCTTAGGTGGCGGTGCGACTATCGCATTAAGCTACGCCATGCTTGGCACTTTTGCTGTGGCTATCTCAAAGTCTGGTATTACTGACCTATTAGCTCAAAGTGTAATTAGGCGTATCCATGGCAAAGAAAACTCTGCCTCGACGACTGGCTTAAAATATGCGGTATTAGTGGCACTCATTCTTGTCACTATGTCTTCGCAGAACATAATCCCTGTTCACATCGCCTTTATCCCAATCTTGATTCCACCGTTATTGGGGGTATTTGCTAAACTCAAACTCGACCGCCGCTTAGTAGCTTGTGTACTCACATTCGGTCTTGTTACACCATACATGGTATTACCTGTAGGTTTTGGCGGTATCTTCCTCAACAATATTCTGCTTAAGAATTTGCATGAAAATGGCTTGGAATCTGTGACGGCAGCTCAAGTGCCAATGGCGATGCTGCTGCCAGCGGCGGGCATGGTAACGGGTCTTTTACTCGCGATCTTCTTTAGCTACCGTAAACCACGCGAGTATGCGGAAACAGAGATGACTCAAATTGATGAAGAACCAACCCACATCCACAAGAAAAACATCTTTGTTGCTATCTCAGGCATCGTTGCAGCGCTTGCAGTTCAGCTAACCTCTGGCTCTATGATCATCGGTGCACTAGCGGGTTTCATGGTATTTACCTTTGGTGGGGTTATTGCGTGGAAAGAAACACAAGACGTGTTTACTAAAGGCGTACACATGATGGCAATGATTGGTTTCATTATGATCTCGGCTGCTGGTTTTGCTGCGGTAATGAAACAAACAGGGGGTGTGGAGTCTCTGGTCGCTGCATTATCAACAAGCATTGGCGATAACAAGCCTTTGGCTGCATTACTTATGTTGGTCGTTGGTCTACTCGTTACCATGGGTATCGGTTCTTCATTCTCTACCATCCCAATTATCGCAACTATTTATGTACCTTTAGCGCTTGCTTTTGGCTTCTCGCCAATGGCTACTGTCGCTTTAGTGGGTACTGCGGCGGCGCTTGGGGATGCAGGTTCGCCAGCTTCGGACTCGACATTAGGCCCAACCTCTGGACTGAATGCCGATGGTCAGCATGAACACATTTGGGAAACCGTCGTCCCAACCTTTATTCACTACAACATTCCATTGATTATTTTTGGTTGGATTGCCGCAATGGTGCTGTAATCGCTTCCAAATACGAAAAAGGCTTGGTCAATGACCAAGCCTTTTTTATTCCTTTCGCCCTTTGATAAAGAGACGAGAGTGAAACGTGTGGATTACGCTTCTTCTTCACCAGCGTTGCGAGCAGCGGCCTCTTTAATCAGAGGTTGTAGCTCGCCCTTCTGGAACATTTCCATGATGATATCACAACCACCAATCAACTCGCCTTCAACCCATAGCTGTGGGAAAGTCGGCCATTGTGCGTACTTAGGCAGCTCTGCACGGATATCTGGGTTCTGTAGAATATCTACATAAGCGAATTTTTCGCCACAACCCATTAGCGCTTGAGCCGCTTGAGATGAAAAGCCACAGCTAGGCAATTTAGGTGAACCCTTCATGTATAGAAGAATTGCGTTTTCTTCAATTTGTTGTTTGATTTTATCGATAGTTTCCATTGCTTCCTCGAAATGCTGTTACTGCGGATATCGTCACATTCTAGCGAATCGCCACAGAATAAAAAGCACATTAATATTGTGGTTATACTATTGTAGCTATTATGTGATGTAAACGACTAAGATATCAACGGTTATTCAAGCCGCTTTACATACATCATAACAATAATTTTTCATGCCGACCCTTTTAATAAAGTAAAAACTTGCTAAAATAGCATTCAGTCAGTCAAACTCGACTCAATAATAAATATCTCGGAAGCAATCAGGGTGAAAACCCTTAATAATCAATGGAGAAGCGAGCAATGTCATTCGAACTACCAGCACTTCCTTATGCAAAAGATGCTCTAGAACCACATATCTCAGCAGAAACACTGGACTACCATCACGGTAAACACCACAACACTTACGTTGTAAAACTAAACGGTCTGATTCCAGGTACTGAGTTTGAAGGTAAAACACTAGAAGAGATCGTTAAGACTTCAACTGGCGGTGTTTTTAACAACGCAGCACAGATCTGGAACACACGTTCTACTGGCACTGCCTAGCGCCTAATGCTGGCGGCGAACCAACAGGTGCCGTTGCTGATGCAATCAACGCTGCATTTGGCTCATTCGAGGAGTTCAAAGCTAAGTTCACTGATTCAGCTATTAACAACTTCGGTTCTTCATGGACTTGGTTAGTTAAGAAAGCTGACGGTTCTCTAGATATCGTGAACACTTCAAACGCAGCGACCCCACTAACAGAAGACGGTGTTACTCCACTGCTAACTGTAGACCTGTGGGAACACGCTTACTACATCGATTACCGTAACCTGCGTCCAGACTACATGAACGGTTTCTGGGCTCTAGTTAACTGGGCATTCGTAGAAGAAAACCTAGCTAAGTAATCGTCTTATAACCGAATTACCTTAAAGGCCTGCTTTCGCAGGCCTTTTTTATTGGTAAACGTCAATTAGCGCTAAAGCCTCTTATCTTCAGGCCGATATAAGGTGAGTCATGAGAGGTACATATGCAAATTCATAGCTTAGACAAAGCACATTTTATCAGCGAACTACAATGTGGCACGTCGCTTAATCGTGCCGTAGAACAAGGCCGACGCGCGGATTTTGCATTAATGCTGTCGATGTTTAGCCATGATTGTCGAGAGACCTGTGTCGTTGAAGAAGTAAATAGTGCAGTATCAGACGAAGCGGCATTGCGTCAGCGCTTCAATGTAGCCAAGGCACAAAAGCTACAAGGTGATCTCGATGACTACCAAACCTCTGCTACTATTGCCCACCAATTTCACCAAGGGGGAATGGCGAGTGCAAAGCTCCAGCATTACAGTACTCCAGAGCCTTTAGACTATCAGCCACAAAACACGCTTGGCTTTAGTGAAGACATTTATCAAAACTAATCTGGCACACTCGC
>ASHK01000027.1 GCA_000695745.1 Vibrio madracius
ATGGTGAATCGCGTCAAGGTGCTGAACTGGGTAACCTATCGAACGTAAAAACTGACACGCTTTGTGTGCTGCTATCATCGAACTACTTGAGCGTTCTGGATGATCCTTTGGGTAGGTGAAGCAATCATGTAAATAAGCGGCAGGAATCACCACCTCAAGGTTGGCATGTTCTGATATCGCTAAGCGTTTGGCGCAGTTAACCACTCGCAATACATGGTTGAGATCATGTGCCGCATCGGTGGTCATTTCTGCTTGAATAAAGTCCAGAAACTGAGGTATCCACTGCTCATTCAACACGAATCGTCCCTTTGATAAGCGTAATCGCTTGACCACTAAGCTCAATACGGTCCTGTTTCAACATCATACCTACGTAACCTCCGCGCTCGGAGTCTTGGTAACCAATGAGCGAACATTTATTGAGTTTATCTGCCCAGTAAGGCGCCAAGGCGCAATAGGCCGAGCCAGTAACAGGATCTTCATTGACCCCGACCCAAGGAGCAAAGTAGCGCGCAATAAAATCGACATCACTGCGCTCAGATTTAGCCGTCAGAGCCATGGCGCGACCTTCACACTGAATCAGGGCATGGAAATTGGGAGTCAGGTGATGCAAGCGCTCTTCACTTTTTATTACCAGTAAATCTTTACCACCTTCAAACTCACCCCAGTACTCGATATCGTCTTCTTTTAGTACCAAGCGCTTCCAATTTCGCAAGTGAACGTTCTGCCTATCATTTGCGGGATAAAGAGGGAAATCTAAAGAAATACGCTCACCCACTTTTTGTGCATGAAGTTCTCCAGAGAGGGTTTGAAAACTGCATTTCCCATCTTCTGCCAACAGCCCTATCTCATCTAACACATTGACCGTAGCCAGAGTGCCATGACCACAAAGTGCCACCTCCACTTGAGGGGTAAACCAACGTAAGCGATTGTCGGTTAATGAGAGGAACGCCGTTTCTGATATCGCCATTTCCTTAGCAATCGCGAGCATTAATGAGGCGGGTAACGGTTCTTGAGTAACACAGACGCCAGCAGGATTTCCCTTGAAGGTTCGCTAGTGAATGCATTGACTTGATAGATATCTAAATGCATGACAACTCCTTATGGACCGTTACTACTTTATAGGATAGATAACATAATCGCGAGTGGAGTTTAAATTGTTATGAATGCTGATCTCGTTTGTTATGACTTCGTAAGTAACAAAAACAGTCTAAACGTCACCATTATGCATCGAAAAGCGCACCTACCTAGCAAAGTCTGCCTGTGTTGTCGTCGGCCTTTCACATGGAGAAAAAAATGGCAACGTTGTTGGGAGCAAGTGCGATACTGTTCCAAACGGTGTGCCAGAGAGTATCGCGGACGAAAAAACCAGCCTGAAGGTTAACGTGGTCACCACTCGATACGACTGCCATCGTAAGCGAGAAAAAGGCCATTGTCTTCTGGACTGAGATTTTCCAGTACATGAAACAGCAAACTTGCAGTTTTCTCTGGCGAGAACAGCTGATCCTTTGGCACATTGGCTTGAAAAGGCAGAGAAAGAGCAGTAGCCGTGGTTCCGGGGTGCAGCGCCACAGTACAAGAGCGCTTCATTAAACGTCCCCATTCAATACTTATGTTTTTGAGCGCCATATTCAGCGCAGCTTTTGAACAGCGATAACTGTACCACCCGCCTAATTGGTTATCCTCAATACTGCCCACTCGGGCAGAGAGGGTCGCAAAGCGCGGAGCATTGGCGCGTCTTAGTAAAGGTAACGCGTACTTTGCTAACAACAACGTTGGCAAAGTGTTGACTTGAATACTGGTCATTAAGCTGCTTGCGGTGACTGCCTTTACACTTTTTTCGAGT
>ASHK01000028.1 GCA_000695745.1 Vibrio madracius
TACTGGATCACGCGTAAAGCCCCATTTGGTAAAGCCACCTTACTCGATGAAGATGTCACGATCAATTTCCATGAAGAGACGACACCTAACGATGTGGTGACAGTAGTTGCAACCCAACCGCTGACTAGCAATGAAAGTTGGCATCGAATGAAGCCGGGTGAATTTAACCTGTTTCATTTTGGGGAGTTAGTCGCTAGCAATGTTGATGAGTTAAAAGACGTGGAGTTTGCGGAGGCAAAGCCTGCAAGCCAAGCGCCTACTGAGCCGTTATAAGCCCACATCAAGCTGGAATATAAGAAAAAAGCGAGTGATAACATCACTCGCTTTTTTGATATTTACTCATTGCGATTGAGAGGGTTATTTGTCCGCATAGCCTTGAGGGCCCAGCTCTAAACCATCTAGCATCGCTTTACTGCCATCCATCGACAAACGGCCTTCAACGAACCATTTTACAACTAATGGGTAGATCTTATGTTCCTGACTTTGAACACGCTGTTCTAAAGTTTCAATCGTATCGTTATCGAACACTGGCACTTTTGCTTGCAAGATAATTGGACCGCCGTCTAGCTTCTCAGTAACAAAATGGATACTGGTGCCATGGTGTTCATCACAATTATCAATTGCACGTTGATGCGTGTGCAAACCAGGGTATTTTGGTAGCAGCGATGGGTGAATGTTGATCATTCGTCCCATGTAATGGCGTACAAATTCTCCACTCAGGATACGCATGTAGCCAGCTAGAACCAATAAATCGGGCTTGTGCACGTCAATACGACGCATCAGTTCAGCGTCAAACGCTTCACGTGTTTCACTTAATTTAGGATCGAGGAACTCTGCCTCTGCTCCTGCTTTTCGTGCACGTTCTAAGGCAAAAGCAGACTCTTTATTTGAAAAGACCGCTCGTACCTTGGCGTTTTCGATGGTGGACTCACAGGCGTCGATAATCGCCTGTAAGTTGGTACCATTACCTGAAACTAAAACAACAATATTCTTCATGAAACTAATTGATCTCTACTTGCTCTTCACCAGCCTGTGCAGTCGCGATCTCACCAATTATCCATGCATTTTCACCTTCAGCTTTTAGTAGCTCAACCGCGGCGGCCGCTTGCTCTTGAGGCAACGCAACAATTAGGCCTACACCACAGTTGAACGTACGGTACATTTCAAATGTCTCGACATTACCTTTCTGTTGTAGCCAGTTGAAGATTGCTGGCCATTCCCAGCTATTACCATCGATTACCGCTTTGGTTCCTTCAGGAAGTACGCGAGGGATATTTTCCCAGAAGCCACCGCCTGTGATGTGCGAGATTGCATGGATATCGTGTTCAGCGATCATTTTCAGAGCTGATTTAATATAAATTTTCGTTGGTTCTAGTAGGTGTTCACCAATTGTGCGTTCACCAAGCATTTCGTTCTTGTCGGCGCCAGATACTTCTAAAATCTTGCGTACAAGAGAGTAACCATTTGAGTGTGGACCACTTGAACCAACCGCGATGAGTGCGTCACCGGCAGCCACTTTCGTGCCATCGATAACTTCAGATTTTTCAACGACGCCAACACAGAAACCTGCAACGTCGTAGTCTTCTCCGTCATACATGCCAGGCATTTCCGCTGTTTCGCCACCAATAAGCGAACAACCTGCTTGGATGCAACCCTCGGCAATACCAGATACCACGTCAGCCGCAGTGTCTACGTCTAGCTTGCCAGTTGCGTAATAGTCGAGGAAGAACAGTGGCTCTGCACCTTGAACAATTAAGTCGTTCACACACATGGCTACCAGATCAATACCGATAGTGTCGTGTTTGTTCATATCCAAAGCTAGGCGCAGTTTGGTACCGACACCATCCGTTCCAGATACAAGTACAGGCTCTTTGTATTTAGTTGGCAGCTCACATAAAGCACCAAATCCACCGATGCCTCCCATAACTTCAGGGCGACGAGTGCGCTTAACCGCGCCTTTAATACGGTCAACTAATGCGTTACCAGCATCAATATCTACACCAGCGTCTTTATAGCTTAGGGAAGTGTTGTTTCCGCTCACGGGACAGTCCTCGATAAATAAATGGATGTGAAAAGCGGGCGCTATTCTAACAGGGGTTTAAACAAAAAGGAAAACGTTTGCGTAAGAAAATACAAACTATTTTTGAGTGAGGGTAATCTATTGATATCGTCAGGTTTTAGCGGGTAAACGTGCGGAAAAAACATCATTAACCGATAATCTTGACTGAAATAGCAAAAGAAACCATGTATAATTTGCAGGTTTTGTTAAAAATTGCCGGAGTAGGACATGAAAGTTGTTGAAGTTAAACACCCTCTTGTGAAGCACAAACTGGGTTTGATGCGTGAAGGGGACATCAGCACAAAACGTTTCCGTGAGCTAGCTACAGAAGTAGGTAGCCTGTTGACGTACGAAGCGACAGCAGACTTTGAGACTGAGAAAGTAACTATTGAAGGTTGGAATGGTCCGGTTGAAGTAGACCAAATCAAGGGTAAGAAAGTGACCGTTGTGCCAATTCTTCGTGCTGGTCTAGGTATGATGGATGGCGTGCTTGAGCACATGCCAAGTGCACGTATCAGTGTTGTTGGTATCTACCGTGATGAAGAAACGCTAGAGCCTGTACCTTACTTCAACAAGCTAGCATCAAACATCGATGAGCGTATCGCATTGGTTGTTGACCCAATGCTAGCAACGGGTGGTTCTATGATTGCCACCATCGATTTGCTGAAAGAGAAAGGCTGTAAGGCGATCAAAGTATTGGTACTTGTTGCTGCTCCAGAAGGTATTGAAGCATTAGAAAAAGCACACCCAGATGTTGAGCTGTACACAGCTGCAATTGATGAGTGCCTGAACGACAAAGGTTACATTGTCCCAGGACTTGGTGATGCTGGTGACAAGATCTTCGGTACTCAGTAATTCAGAGTTCGACGACCTAACATCAAAAAGGCTGACGATTGTCAGCCTTTTTTACGTCTGGAGAGATTAATCTTCCATTTGAGCGTTATCGACGACTTTATTCTCACCTAAATCATGAGGAAGAATTTGGTTGAGGATAATGGCAACAATACCGCACAAGCTGACACCTTGAAGGCTAAATTCACCAATACCGAAAGCCATACCACCAATACCAAAGACCAATGTGATCGCGACGATTACTAGGTTACGAGATTTATGTAGGTCAACATGATTCTTAATCAGAGTATTCAAGCCAACTGTAGCGATTGAACCAAACAACAAAATCATGATACCACCCATCACAGGGACAGGAATGGTTTGTAAAACTGCACCAAGCTTACCTACCAAGGCTAAAACGATTGCGGTGATCGCAGCCCAAGTCATGATCACTGGATTAAAGGCTTTCGTTAGCATAACAGCACCAGTCACTTCACTATACGTCGTGTTTGGTGGCGCACCTACCATAGACGCTGCAATGGTCGCGACGCCGTCACCTGCGATAGTGCGGTGAAGACCGGGTTTCTTCAAATAATCTTTACCCGTCACGTTAGAAATTGCCAACATGTCGCCAACGTGTTCAACAGCAGGAGCAATGGCAACTGGCAGCATAAACAGAATGGCATTGATATTGAATTCTGGGGCAGTGAAGTTTGGCATCGATAACCAAGACGCTTGAACAACAGGCGTGAAGTCCACGACACCGAATACTAAGCTCGTGATATAACCTGCAACGATACCACTAACAATAGGTAGAAGCTTTAAGAAGCCCTTAGCAAAAACACTCACCCCGATGGTTACGAGTAATGAAACAGAAGAGATCCAAAGTGCCGCTTCACCATTGATGAGTTGAGCAGAGCCATCACTTGTTTTACCTAAAGCCATGTTGACCGCAACTGGAGCCAGTCCAAGACCAATAACCATGATCACAGGGCCGACGACGACAGGAGGCAATAGTTTATGGATGATTTCGACCCCTTTTGCTTTGATAACTGCACCTAGGATGATGTAAACAACACCGGCCGCCATCAAACCGCCCATGGTAGCGCCAACGCCCCAGGTTTGAACACCAAACATAATCGGAGCGATAAAAGCAAAAGAAGACGCTAGAAAAATAGGAACGCTACGACGAGTGATTAATTGGAATAATAATGTACCGACACCGGCTCCGAAAAGCGCAACGTTAGGATCCAATCCGGTTAGTAATGGAACAAGGACTAAGGAACCAAACGCTACAAATAGCATTTGAGAACCTTGTAAGATAGTTTTCATAGTTTGATATCCAAGCAAATAAAAATGTTCACCCAAGGGCTTTGGGCAAATTGGCCGGATAATATCACTTTGTAATCGATTACTTAATGATCTTGGTAAAAATCTCGATTTTTTGTTAGTAAATTCTCAATAGAAAGCTGGATATTGTGTTCTTTAAGCTTGCCACATAGACGTGTAAGCAAAAAATATTAACCAAACCTTGAAGCACTCGGCTTGCTCCCGAAGACATACTTGCTTATCATTTCGACTTATATCTTTGTAATTTAGGATGCTTATGCGTTATTTAGCTTGGTTGTTGGCGACAGTTTTTGTTATGCCAGCTTATGCATTGACCAAGGTTGATATTTATTCGACCGAAGTGGTGGTGAATTCTGAAGAGCCGAATGCTGACGAAGTCGCTCGCCAGCAAGGCATGCTGGAGGTGTTGATCAAAGCCAGTGGTGACTCAAACGCAGCAGCAAATCCGGTAGTTAAAAAAGCGCTTGGCAACAACTCCCAGTTCATTACGCAGCTAGGTTACACGCAGCTAAACGGTGAACAGGCGTTGAGAATGACCTTTAATAGTGAGCAAATCAATACACTATTGAAGCAGGCTGATTTGTCATCATGGCCGATTGAAAGAGCCAACGTTATGGTGTGGTTAGTTGAGGATGATGGTCGTGACCGAGCTATTACTTGGGAACATACCAATTCCGAAGCAGCAGATCAGCTAAGAAAAGAAGCCAAGCGACGTGGTCTACCAGTGACCTTTCCGGTTGGTGACTTTGATGACATGACTGGGATTCAGCCAACCGATTTATGGGGAGGCTTCGTAGGGCCAATCTCCCAAGCGACTCAGCGTTATCCTGTCGATGCGGTGATGGTCGTAAGAGCTGAGGGTAATAACTTACGTTGGACCTTGTATGACCAAGCGCCAGATACGTTAGGTCGTAATCAGCTAGAGCTATCACTGGTTCGGCGTCGGGCAGTGCAGCCATGGCGACGCTGATCGACCAAGTTAGCGACTATTATGCTGCTAAAAATGCAACGGTTGTGAGTGGCGAGAGTGCTGGAACCATCACGGTCTCCTTCACTGGGATAAAAAACGCTGATTCGTTTTCACTCTGGAGCGCGCCTTAGGCCGATTAGCTTCTACCGCGAAAGTGGAAGTCGCTGAAGTAAAAGGCGACGATGTGATTATCAGAGCGTATTTATTAGGTTCGATAGAGTCGTTTGAACAAGAAGTGCTAAAACTGGGGTTAGTTAAAAAGGTAGACGTGCAGCCGGAAGAAGTCATTGTTGAGTCAACGGAGAGTCCGGAGACTTTGCCTGTGGAGGACACTTCCAACGTAAAGCCGGACACCAATAGTCAGACTCAATCCACAGTGACTGACGCCACGGTGGTGACTTCTGTGGATGAAACAAGCATCGCGACGGACTCTGCAGAGGCAGAGGCTGTGGGAGCTACCAATGGTTTGATTGCCAAGCCACAACTCACGTTTGAGTGGCTGTATTAGAACCGGCTGAGGTGACATAAAAGGAGGCTTCGCCTCCTTTTTTATTGGGCTTTATGTTGAGGTAATCTCTGAGGGCTATTTTTCGAAGCGCTGCTTTTCTTTTTTTTCGACAGAAGAAAGTCGCGGCAGTTTTAAGCCCAGTTCTTTGCCTTTTAGCCGTGCATAAAGGATGTTTCCAGCAAAAGCTAAGCCGGTAAGTAGAAGCTCTACGGATGCCAACCACCGCTCACCTTCATCGGCATAAAGTAGTGTTAAAGCATGGAGAAAGTACAGCATCAAGACAAAGTTGGCCCAAAGCATG
>ASHK01000029.1 GCA_000695745.1 Vibrio madracius
GGATGCCCTCTAATATTGCCATCGTTCGTTCATTACAACAGTCACTTGCAAGACGAACTGCGATGACGGCAGGCAAACGTCGTATGCTCGATGAGCTATGCAAAGAACTCGATGACGTTCAAATGAGCGAGCCAGCGAAACCGATTGAGGAAAAGCGATTAAAGCAAGAGATCGCTGAGCTTCGCAAGAAAATCGACAGCGTGCCTTTTATTGACACCTTCGATCTTCGCTTTAAGAACTACGAAAAACGTCCGGTTCCTTCAAGCCAAGCGGTTATGTTTTGCTTGATGGATGTCTCCGGTTCAATGGATCAAGCAACCAAGGACATTGCTAAACGCTTCTATGTGTTGCTGTACTTATTCTTGACACGCACTTATGAGAACGTAGAAGTCGTATTTATCCGCCATCATACTCAAGCAAAAGAGGTCGATGAACACGAATTTTTCTATTCTCAAGAAACCGGTGGCACCATCGTTTCCAGTGCTCTCAAATTGATGAAGGAAATTGTTGAAGACCGTTACCCTCTGGGTGAATGGAACATCTATGCAGCGCAAGCTTCGGACGGTGACAACTGGGCTGACGATTCACCTCGCTGTCGCGAGTTACTCGTAAATAAGCTGCTACCAGCTTGCCAATATTACTCTTATATCGAAATTACTCGTAGGACACACCAAACACTATGGCATGAATATGAAAAGTTAGAGAACGAATTCGATAACTTTGCAATGAAGAACATCCGTTCTGTTGAAGACATATTCCCTGTGTTTAGGGAGTTGTTTCAAAAAGAGACCGCATAGGGAGACGTGCATATGACGACAGATACGAAAATGAAGTCTAAGGTACTTCCAGACGGTCCTGATTGGACTTTTGATATCTTAGAACGCTACCACAAGGAAATAAAACGTGTCGCAGAGCATTACCGTCTCGACACCTACCCTAATCAAATCGAAGTCATCACGTCAGAGCAGATGATGGATGCGTATTCGAGTATAGGGATGCCGATAAACTACAATCACTGGTCGTTTGGTAAGAAATTTATTCAAACGGAACAAGGGTATAAACACGGCCAAATGGGTTTGGCCTATGAAATCGTTATCAACTCTAATCCATGTATTGCGTATCTAATGGAGGAGAACTCCGTTACCATGCAGGCGCTCGTTATGGCACACGCCTGTTACGGTCACAATTCTTTTTTCAAAGGTAATTATCTGTTCCAAACCTGGACGGATGCCAGCTCTATTATCGACTACCTACTGTTTGCGAAAAAGTACATTGCAGACTGCGAGCAAAAGTACGGAGAAGAAGAAGTCGAGAAAATTCTCGACTCGTGCCACGCTTTGATGAATTACGGCGTAGATCGTTATAAACGTCCCGAAAAAATCTCAATTGCCGAAGAGAAAATTCGCCAAGAGGAGCGCGAAACTTATTTGCAATCTCAGGTCAACGACTTATGGCGCACCGTGCCTAAAAATCGAACCCCTGAAGAAGACCAAAAGGTACGCTTCCCTACTGAGCCTCAGGAAAACATTCTCTACTTCATTGAAAAAAACGCACCTCTACTGGAGCCTTGGCAGCGCGAAATCGTTAGAATCGTGCGCAAGGTAAGCCAATATTTTTATCCGCAGAAACAGACCCAAGTGATGAACGAAGGTTGGGCGACATTCTGGCACTACACCATTCTCAATCATCTCTATGATGAGGGTTTAGTGTCTGATAAGTTCATACTCGAGTTCTTGCACAGCCATACCAGTGTGGTTGCTCA
>ASHK01000030.1 GCA_000695745.1 Vibrio madracius
TATCACAGCGCTGACAGGCCTTTCTTCCAATGCGCTGGCTTATGATCTTAACGACATGACATGGGATGAAATTGTCGAACAAGCAAAACAAGAGAAAGTGGTTAACACGTACATTTGGTATTTGCAGCCTGAGTTTAGAAAATTCTTCAAAGAATTTGAGAATGAGTACGGTATAAAAGTTCGAGTACCTGAAGGTAACGAAACAGGTAATCGCAACAAGTTGCTCGCAGAAGCAAGACGCGATCAAGGCAGCATTGATGTTATGGCTCTCGATACCGTAAAACTGCCTATGCTACTGCAAAGCAACGTGTGTATGGACCACTAACCGATATTATCCCGGGCAGCGACAAGCTAAGAACCAAACTCGTTGGTGTTGATACTCAAGGATACGCCTACGCGTTTTGGGGCAACCAAACAGGTTTTGCCTATGACCCAACTCGAGTCGATGAAAACAACCTGCCACAGTCGTTCGATGACCTGACAACGTGGGTCAAAGAGCATAAACAGCAGTTTGGTGTGAACGATCCAAACAAAGGCGGCGCAGGTAATGCCTTCATTCAACGTGCAATTTACTACGCATCAGGCAACAACGATGTCTACTTCCAAAATGAAATGGACAAGTCTGTAATTCCGACTTGGTCCAAAACGTGGGAATGGTTTGAAGGTAACCAAGACAATATCGTTATCACAGCATCAAATGCAGACAGTTTAACGCGCATCAATGATGGAGAGATCTCTATGGCTCCTGCTTGGGAAGATCATTTAGCAGTCTGCAGAAAAAAGGCGCGATCACGAAACGTATTAAATTCTATATTCCAGAATTCGGTATGCCAGGTGGCGGTAACATCATCCTAATGCCGAAAAATGCTAAGAACAAAGCCGCCGCTGCAGTCTTCATTCACTGGATTACATCAGCGAAAGCACAAACTGGCTTAAACGCAACGTTTGGTGCAGCGCCGCAGCATCCAGATGCGGATGATTCAAACGCGCTTATCGATAATGCCCAACGCGCATACAGCTCTGAGTTCTTTACGTCAGAGTATGCAACTGAAGCGAAAAAAGCCTTCGTTCAAAACGTGCTTATGTAACATTTTTGCCGGTTTTTGACCGGGCCTATTTGGTTTGCAGGTTAAATGTGTCACTGTATGTCATTGATTTAGCTTTCAAATCAAATAGAAAGAGATTTTCAGTTAAGGAAACACCATTGATAGATTTCGGAACAGACACGCAGCGTTCAATTCTTGCATTGATCCGTCAACAAGCTCCAACCACGCGAGCGTCACTTGCTGAAGCCAGTGGTTTAACACCTGCGGCCATTACAAAAATCACCAAGAAGATGCTTGATGAAGGCCTTATTGTCGTCACTGGTAAACAGCAAGGAGGCAGAGGTCAACCTGGTATTGAGCTAGGAATTAACCCACGAGCGGCTTACAGCCTTGGGGTTAACATTGAACTGGAGAAGATCAGTATTGAATTGGTAGACCTAGAAGGAGAAGCGATTTTCTCCAAAGCGATTCAAGGTATCTATGCCGACCCTAGCAGGGCACTCGAAGAACTGTCGAGCCTTATCGATGTCACTTCCGTTGCCTTTGGCAGCGAATTTGCCAAATTAATTGGGGTTGGTGTCACAACCAGTTGCAACTTCAACAAAGAGTCGAACACTCTCACCATGCCTCCTCACCTTAAAGCATGGGAGCAGATCGATATCAAAGCTGCGGTCGAAACCAAATTCAACTTACCGTGCTGGATTGAGAACGACGGTATTGCTGCCGCATTAGGTGAATCGGTGCGTTCCCGCCGAAGTACTGACGCTAACTTTTTCTACTTGTACCTTGGTTACGGTATTGGTGGTGGTCATTTCTTTGAAGGTGAAGTCTATCGTGGGGCTCGCGGCAACGCAGGTCGGATTGGTAAGCTTTTTCCGGAGCGTGATAATCGCCCTTCTCTTTCTTGTCTTTATGACAAGCTGGGACTATCGGAGCCGAGCGCTCACCGCGCCGATACGCTGGCCACATTACTCGAAAAGAAACCTGAGAAAGTGGTCGAATGGAAAAGTAACGCCCAGATGCAACTGACATCTGCACTACAAGCAATCCGATCTATTTGCGATCCAAATGAGATCATCATTGGCGGTTTACTACCACCTCAATTGGTCGAAGAGCTTCACTTGGTAGCCATCGCATCCATTCAGCAGTACCTTGAGCCTGATGAAGCGATGCCAAACATTGTTCCAGCGACTATTTCTGGTGACAAAATTGCTGCCACAGGTGCCGCTATGCTGCCCCTTTACAACCTCGCTTATTAAAACGACTATCAAGATATAAGAACAACCACCATGAACACCAAATGTTTTCCAGAGCGAGTCTCTAATAACGTCACAAGTATGAACGCTCAATGTTGGCGATCTATTGATATCGAGCCAAATCGTTATTTCAATCCAACTGTGGTACCGGGCTATGAAGTGAAGTATGGCCCGAAAGGTAACCCGTTACACGGATGTGTCGATCCCGCCTTTGAACAAGGATTAGCGCTGACCTATCAGCAGTTGCAACATGAAAAACCCTCTTTGAAAGTAAAAAGAGACGCACTTTGTCATGCCACAGCTTGATGCCACGCATCTTCCTAGCCCTGAAGACTACCAGCCTATTGATGAACCTCGCTCACTATGTTCTACATCGGTTTCTCTCGTGTTAGCGCCACAAGCCAATATCGATAAAGCGCGTATTGGCTATCATTTCAAAGGCAGTACGCTCGCCGATCTGAAAGATAGACTTGAATCTGAAAGCGATTTCGATGGGCTCATCGGCAACCTCGGCTACTTTATGACTAAGGAGCTAAACGTCGGTGACCATATTTGGTCGCACAGACGCCGCTTTCCAAACCCAAGCCACCAACTACCGGAAGTATTGTCATATCTCGGTTTTTATTATTTCGCAGATGAGAATGGCCAGGTAGAGACGGCTGGTTTTCCAAGTGCTCATGACTCTGCTGTCGCCATCGATAATACTGGAAAAGTACAGATCATCCCTTCATTAACGTTTAGTCGCTTTAAGATCACTATTGACGACGCAAACTTTGAAGTGGATTGCTTTAATCCGTCGCTAGACGCCCTCTCACATCACGATGTCGCTCTGTTTAATGTTAAGTTCCCGATGCAGCATCAAGGCGAGCTTGTTGAGTTCTCCCCGATGCTTGAGCTAGAAGGGAGAGTAAACGTGTTTTTGGCCAACCAAGGCGACGGCATTAAGCCATTTGAGGAAATCGTCGCAATCTGGAATGGCACCTGCCCTCTTCCCTTCTTTTGGAACGCTGCTTTCCTTTGAAGAGACATATTTTAAGTCACTGTTCTCCAAACCGCTCCAAGTAGGACAGGCAGTTCAAGTGGTTCCCATAGCGAATGAGGTAAACCTCTGCGACTACAAACAAATCTTGGGTGGACTCGTTCCTTCCATCATTGATGGCGAGTCCTTGGTTCCAACAGGTCCAACTATAACGGTAATGGAAGCGGAAACGGCTCTGGATGCTGTCGCCAACACCGATTCTCCGCTATCTCGTTCAGGTAAAGAAACCAACAATTTCGATGCTCTCATCAGAGAACCTTCGGGTCTATTTATTGAAACCGAAAACCACATAGGCTACCTGCTGTTCGACGGTCGACATGAGATGAGTATCGGCGCCAACATTGTTGACGTGGCTAACCTTGTTCAGCGCTTATCACAACCCGACCTAAACTTTTTCGACGGCGAATCTGTCATCAACGCGATTGCCATAGACGGAGGCTCAGCTATGA
>ASHK01000031.1 GCA_000695745.1 Vibrio madracius
TTTGATGCGGTTCTTGATTGCTTGCTTAAGTTCACGCTCCATGTTCTTACGAACTTCTGCTTTAAGAGCGTCAACGCCACCTTCAGTAACACCAAACTTAGCAACGAACTCGTCGTTTACTTCTGGAAGTTCACGTGCTTCAACTTTGTTCACTTTAATTAGGAACTTAGCTGCTTTACCTTTTAGGTTTTCAGCGTGGTAATCTTCTGGGAAGTTTACGTCGATTTCAAATTCATACCCGCAGTCTTACCTTGGATACCGTCTTCGAAACCAGGGATCATGCGACCAGCGCCCATCTCTAGAGGGAAGTTCTCAGCTTTGCCGCCTTCAAACTCTTCACCGTCGATTGAACCAGTGAAATCGATAGTTACACGCTTACCGTCTTCAGCTGCTTCTTCAACTTGAGCCCAAGTTGCTTGCTGCTTGCGTAGCGTATCGATCATCTCTTCAACGTCTGCGTCGTTAACTTCTGTTGCCGGCTTTTCAACAACGATGTTTTCTAGACCCTTTAGTTCTACTTCTGGGTACACTTCGAAAGTCGCAGTGAAAACAAGATCTTTGCCAGCTTCGTTTTCAACAGGAGCGAAAGTAGGCGCGCCAGCTGGTTGATTTTTTCAGAAACGATTGCTTCGATGAAGTGACGTTGCATAACTTCACCCATCACGTCTTGACGTACTGCTTTGCCGTACATTTGCGCAACCATCTTCATTGGTACTTTACCTTTACGGAAACCATCGAAACGACGGTTTTTCGCGATGTTGCGTAGTTCAGCTGTCACTGCGTCTTCGATGTTAGCAGCAGGAACAGTAATGTTTAGACGGCGCTCTAGGCCCTCTAGAGTTTCAACAGTAACTTGCATTGTATAAACCTCAGTTTGGCTCAGTGTTGGCTGAGCGTATGAGCATCCATATCACGAGGATATTTCCGCTTCATCCTTGTTAGTACCAATAGGCACTTCTTTAAAGTGAGCATCGATAACCAGTCAATCATGCTTCAATTGCATGTATCTCTTGGCTATCGGACTAATGAGTGACGTCTTCATCGGGCTGAATTGACAGCCTCAAAGGCATCTCTGATTAGTCTCAGGACAAAATTTCAGACGCGACATTCTAGCGATCTCCGCCTACCCTGTCGAGTCGAACTCGGGTCAATCGGTGGTTTTGTCTCTAATTACTCTAAGAAAACGTTCAACAATGACGTTTTCAACCGATTCCAACTTGAAATGGGGACAATATCGGCTTTTTCAAGAGAGTGAAGGGCTTTTTTGGTGAATGGTGAAAAAAGAGATCTTGCTCTTGTTTTACGGTGCTTTTACCTCTCAGTTCTTGTAACTTTTTTGCCACAAAACACCCAAATTCGTTAACCTATACTCTCAAGCGACACATTGAAACGTTGGGGTTTAACGTTGGGGTTCGACGATGCGATTGAAACGGATTTTACTAGGTTTTGTTGCCCTATTTGTCTTTATATCGACAGTAGGAGGCCATTGGTACTGGCAGCATAGTTACACGGCTCTCCAAGAACAACATAACAACTGGCTAAATCGTTTTGTAGAAACCATTGATAGTAAATTAGACAAGTATCGGCATATCCCCCAACTGCTGTCGCAAGATAAAGAGCCTGTTGATGCGTTATTGTCACCGACAAACAGTGCACAGATTGAAGTCACAAATCGCTACCTTGAGCAAGCAAACCGTATTATTCAAGCGTCCGACACCTATCTCATTGACCGTTATGGAAACACTATCGCCTCTAGCAACTGGGATCTTGAGCGCTCCTTTGTTGGTAAAAACTTCGCTTTTCGTCCTTATTTTCAGCAAGCCATCAACGGCAGTCGCAGTACCTATTTTGCGCTGGGCTCTACGTCTGGACAGCGCGGTTACTACTACTCGTTTCCTGTCACATACGCAGCGGAACACATTGGCGTCATTGTCGTAAAAATGGACTTGTTATCGATTGAACGAAATTGGCAAAGTGAAACCAGCACTTATGTTGCCACCGACAATAACCATGTGGTCTTTATGTCGAGTAATCCTAGTTGGTTGTTTAAAAGCCTATCCCTGTTGGAGCCACAAACCTTGCGCCTCATTCGGCAGTCAAGGCAATATCTAGAAACCAATATTCGCAGCTTAGGGTTTATTGGTAACCTTTCTGCCCCGTCCTCTCAATTGACCAATCCTGCAGCAACTTATTTACCAAACACTACCTCGTCACACAACGTGAGTCTGGCATTCCAAATCTCATTTTGCGGGTGTTGACCCCCCTTTCAACACTTTATATTGAGCTTTTCGGCTTTATTAGCGTCTTAGCGCTCGTTTTTATCACTCTTTACCTAATCGTGGCACTCATAGAGACGCGACGTTACCGTCATCGCCAAATTGAGCAGGTACAAGCCGAAGCCAAACAAAAGCTTGAATATTTGGTGATGGAACGTACATCGGAACTGCATCTCGAAATCGATGAAAGAGTGAAAACAGAAAGAGCGTTGAGGCAAGCTCATGACGAACTTATTCAGGCGGCAAAGTTAGCCGTTTTAGGACAGATGTCCGCCAGTATTAGCCATGAACTCAATAATCCTTTAGCCGCTATTCGAAGTTTTGCAGAAAACGGCCAGCGTTTTATTGATAAAAACAGAGTTGACCGTGCCCGAGAAAATCTAGAACGCATCGTGGTATTGACAGAGCGGATGGCAAAAATAAGCCAACAATTGAAATCTTTTGCCAAACGAAGTGACGCCAATGAGTTAAGCCAAGTCCAGCTTGCTCCGGTCATATATTCGACCATTGAGTTGATTCAACCACAACTCAAAAGCCATCAGGTCACACTGGAGTGCAACATCAAGCAACAAGATATCTTGGTACATATCAACCCAATTCAAG
>ASHK01000032.1 GCA_000695745.1 Vibrio madracius
AATTTAAAATTTAAAATTTTTATAGAACCATACGAACAATATCGATATCACCAAGCTCTTTATACAAGGTTTCTACCTGCTCGATTGAGGTAGCAGTAATGTTGATTGATACTGCGTGGTAGTTACCTTTTGCGCTTGGTTTGATAGTTGGGCTGTAGTCCCCTGGCGCGTGGCGCTGGATTACTTCCACTACCTTTTCAGGAAGTTCTGGCTTAGCGTAACCCATCACTTTGAATGTAAAAGAGCAAGGGAACTCTAGTAGGTCTTTGAGTTTTGCATCAGAGTTGATGGTCAACATATTAGGGACTCCAAAAAATACCAATTCGTTATAACGATGCGAATAGTAATGCCTTATGTGGATGATCTCAAGCCAACAAAAATTAAAGCCGCACAATGCGGCTTTACTGAGACTTGATTACGGTTGACTCAAGAGTTAGCGTCTTAGAACAAACTCTTGAAAAGTAATACGATGTAATCCCATAAACGACTGAACAGGCTACCTTCTTGAACATTCTCAAGAGCAAGTAGTGGATATTCAGCAACATCTTCGCCGTCTAGTTGATAGTATAGCTTACCAACGACATCGCCTTTAGATATTGGTGCTTCAAGTTGTTTTTCAAGTACAAAGCTGGCTTTTAAGTTTTTAGCTTGACCACGTGGCAATGTGACGAAAGTATCTTGGTCAACACCAAGCGCTACGGTATCTTTGTCACCCATCCATACTTTTTCTTCCACGAAGGTTTCATTCGCTTTGTGCGGGTTAACCGTTTCAAAGAATCGGAAGCCGTAGCTCAGTAGCTTTTTGCTTTCTGATTTACGTGCATTCGCACTCTTTGTACCCATCACAACCGCGACTAAACGCATTTTGCCTTCGGTTGCAGAGCTGACCAAGTTATAGCCAGCCTGACTGGTATGGCCGGTTTTGATACCGTCAACGTTCATGCTCTTATCCCAAAGCAAGCCATTGCGGTTGTATTGAGTAATGCCGTTGTAGGTGAATTTCTTCTCAGAGTAAATACGGTACTCGTCTGGAACGTCACGAATCAGCGCGCGACCAAGGAGTGCCAAGTCGTACGGAGTAGAGTATAAGTTAGGGTTGTCTAAGCCATGAACGTTGGCAAAATGAGAGTTGTTCATGCCAATCGATTTTGCCATGCGTTCATCAAATCGACAAACGCATCTTCTGAACCTGCAATGTGCTCTGCCATGGCGACACACGCATCATTACCGGATTGGATGATGATGCCTTTATTCAATTCAGCAACGGTAACTTTTGTACCTACTTCGATAAACATCTTCGATGAATCAGGGAAGTTTTTTGCCCATGCATTTTTACTGATGGTCACTTCATCTTCTGGCGTGATGTTACCGCGCTTTAGTTCTTGGCCGATAACATAACTGGTCATCATTTTTGTCAGGCTTGCTGGGTGAAGTTGAGTGTTCATCTCTTTTTCAGCAAGGACTTTGCCTGAATTGTAGTCCATCAAAACGAAGCCTTTCGCTGCGATTTGAGGTGCATCCGGCATAACAACAGGAGCCGCAGAAGCAGAAGTTGCTGCTAAAGTTGCGGTAAGAGCGATGGAAGTTAGAAGTTTCATAGAAGGTTTATTCTTATTCATTTGAATACAATTTTTGTTTGTTGTCCGTATATTAACAGAACGGTCCAGGCAAACTAGATAGCTTACACTAAGTAACAACCGTTATTTATGTCAATGATGTTTACATTTTTTTGACGAAAGCTGAGGAGTAGCCAATCTTTTTCACTTGTTCGAGAACATCTTGAGTCTGCTTATAGTCTTTGAATGGACCTAGCATCAGACGGTAGTTGCTATTAACAGGTGTTAGAAATGTATCCACTGCTAGCTTTTGACCGAGTTCTTTCGATAAAGTTTCGATGCGACCTTTATGCGGAGAGGCCGCAACTTGTATCGTGTACTCAGGGTGCTTTTCTGCTTTGTGCTGACTGGTTGAGCGCTCAACAATGATGACTTCAATTTCAACGTTTGCTGTACCCGTCTTAATGACATCCAGTTTTTTCGCCGCCGCATAACTTAGGTCAATGATTCGTCCCTCATGGAAAGGGCCACGGTCATTGACGCGCACGATGGTTTCTTTGCCGTTGTCTAGGTTGGTGACTTTGACATAGCTGGGTAACGGTAAGGTTTTATGCGCAGCTGACATCGAGTACATATCATACACCTCACCATTTGAGGTCAAGTGGCCATGAAATTTTTTACCATACCAGGAGGCTTGGCCACGCTCTTTAAATCCGGCTGGATCTTTAATCACCTTGTAGCTTTTTCCTCGCAAGGTGTAATTTTTGTTACCGCCTAAACTATAGGGCTCATATTTGGGTTGAACGTCTTCGATGTGGTCAACTGAGATAGGACTTGAAGGCGCGACATCATGGGCTAACTCGTAGCGACTATCGGATGATGAACAACCAGCCAGGGCGACCAATCCTACTGTAAAGCAAAGCAATGCCTGATAGTGACGGTAGTGGGAAGAAAATCGGTTCATTACGTTGCCTTTGAAAATGCCTTTCTATGCGTGTGAATAGACATTAGGATGCCGAAACCAGCCATCAGGGTCACCATTGAGGTGCCACCATAGCTGACAAGAGGTAGAGGTACACCTACCACGGGTAATATACCGCTTACCATACCAATATTTACGAAAACGTAAACAAAAAAGCTAAGCACGATACTGCCTGCCATCATTACGACCAAATGCAGTTTGGGCTGAACTGGCCAAATATAAGCCACGCCCAATGATGAACAGATACAGAGTCAGGAGGAGCAAGATGCCTATCATGCCCCATTCTTCGGCGATGACGGCAAAAATAAAGTCAGTATGCCTTTCTGGGATGAACTCAAGTTGTGATTGAGTGCCTTGCATCCAACCTTTTCCACTAATGCCCCCAGAGCCGATGGCGATTTTACTTTGAATAATATGATAACCGGCACCAAGTGGGTCTGACTCTGGGTCGAATAGGGTTCTAACGCGGACCTTTTGGTATTCACGCATCAAAAAGAACCATAAAACCGGGATAAACCCGCCAAGTGCGACCATTGCACCAATGATAATTTTCCAGCTAATACCAGCAAGGAAGATAACAAAGATCCCCGAAGCCGCAATCAGAATGGAGGTCCCTAAGTCGGGTTGCTTTGCAATGAGTATGGTTGGGACAAACACCATCACCAGCGACATGACTAGCGTTTGAAAAGTAATCGGTAGTGAGCGTTTACCTATATATCGGGCAACCATCAGAGGTACTGCAAGTTTGAGTAACTCCGATGGCTGGAAGCGAATAAACCCAAGATTAAGCCACCTTTGCGCGCCTTTGGAGGCTTCCCCGAAAAACAGCACCCCCAACAAGAGCAAGACACCGATAAAAACATGAAAGGGCCAGTGATT
>ASHK01000033.1 GCA_000695745.1 Vibrio madracius
TTCGTATTTTGGCCGCAGATTCGTCAGATATCGAAAAAAGCGTTAGGTGATGGGATGTTCAATGAAGAGCTGTTTCATTGCATCAATGTACTACGTATTAATGTACCAAGTTTAAAAGAACGAGCAACCGACATTGGGTTGTTAGTCAATCATCACATTGGTCAGTTTGCTAAGGAATTTAACTCCCCAGTGAAATCCATCGATGACGATGCCTTGAAAACACTGACGTATTACCATTGGCCTGGTAACGTGAAAGAATTGATTAACCAAGTCAAACGCGCTGTACTTATGACCGAGGAAGAAGTGTTAACCAAGAAACATTTTGAATTACCGGGTACTTTTTCTGGTAAACGTAGTTTGAAGAGCATTCGAGAGCGCTCTGAGCGTGATGCGTTAATACTAGTGTTAGATAGTCATAATGGTCAGGTTACGTTAGCTGCAAAAGAGTTGGGAATATCCAGAGCGACGATGTACCGTCTTCTTAATAAACATAATTTGATTACTGAAGAGACGGTGTAGTCATCATCAATAGTAATAATATAAAAAGGCGCAGTCGCGCCTTTTTGGTTTTTATCAGAATGTTTACGATGTAGGTTAATTAGGTGAGGTAACTCGAAACATTACATAGTCATACAATATTCAGTTGTTTTACTTAGAAATAAAACGATTCACTAACGCAATGTATATCTACAGTTCAATGCATTGGATAAAAGCAGCACGATTAAAGGATATTGGAATATTACTTTGTTCTTACATTTTTTGTTACATCTCTGTTGAAATTATCATCGAATTGCATAAGAATTACCCATGAGCACAGCGCTCAACCTTTCAAATTTCTATCGGATTATTAAGTGAGTATGGAGGCACAGAAAATGATGAATCGTATTTCTTTTATCAATATTTGTGCTGGTCGTTTTACTCATGTATCGCGAATCAAGACTGATCTCTCTGTTGCAATGGCAGCAGATAAACCGTCAGCCGATACAGCACACGCTTAATTAATCCGTAACCTCAAGAGGCTGCGGAAATAGCAGTCTACTGAGGAAATACAATCATTTTCTCTATATTGACCGCTATTTCTCTCCTCCATTTATTTTCTAGGAGAAAACGATGCGTACTTCAATTTACTTAACAGTAGCAACTTGGCTTATTAAGGCAGATATTCAGAAAGAAGAACGTGAATGGAGACGACGCTACCGTCGTAATGCATACCATCTACCACTTCACAATGAGCATCTGCTAAAAGACATAGGTTTGGACAAATATGGTCGTCCATTGGGGCAAGTTGCACCACCTCACATTGTAGCGAAACGTAAAGCTCGTCATCTTCGTCGAGAATTGCACTCTAGAATAGCTACGTAAAAA
>ASHK01000034.1 GCA_000695745.1 Vibrio madracius
TTGAAGCAATTGTGGCAACGGTGCATAAGTCTTTTGCGCAAACTGGTTTCCAGAGCTATCTGTAACTATGTCAACTCGAGCAAATCCCCCTTGCCCTTTAAAACTATGATACTGATAACTCATGGTGCTTGCCCTCTGAACATTTAAAAAATTAAGCTAGGAATTCTAACATTTTTGATGAAAAAGAGCAGTAGTCAACTCGAATTTCTAAGCAAATTGAGCTCTGTTACTTAATTGTTTTTGAACTATTAAGTTGTTTTTCGCGCCAACTGAAAAGTCCCTAGCAAAAGTGCGTCATTTCTTAATGACGGTTTGTGACACAATGCAACCTCAAGAGACAGCATCTACTGTAGTGTTACGTAGTAGATACTGTCTATCTATCTCATACCTTGCATTTACCTCAATGATCTACGTTCAGGAATGAACTCTTATTTGATAACTCGGACATACAATCAGCTCCAATCCCTTTCTCCAAAGCTAAACAATACTCTTCTCCGACCAATACGATCCATCCAACACAGAGATCTACAAAACATTGCATCATTGAGGCGTTTTTTATTAGTTCTTATTTTCCCTATAGACCAGCTATCGTAGTCATATACACAATTAGATACTAATTTATAGACGTAGCTCACCTGTGTGAAATACCTCTTAACAAACTGAAATTTAACAGGTTTTGGCTCTCTACCTTTCTTAATATGTGTTGACTGCTGTCTAGCTAGTTTTTGTGTCAATATCTTCTTTGCGCGCCTGTTTTGCTTCGTTCCTCGGCATAGCAAATGAAAGTGAGGAAGCCACAAACCACAGCTTTCATGAAAGTCGACTTCAAAACTCCCCACTATGGGACCGTTGAAACCAGATCGCTTCAAGAGTTTTCTAAGGCGATCTTTAGATTGTTGAACATCAAAGCTATCTAAGTCTTCACATGAAAATGCTCTAGAGTAGTCAATGATAGTTACCATCCACCAGTACCTTTTCCGTTTGCCTTTTTTTTCACTTCGTATCTTCGCAACTAAGCCGTCGACCTTTTCCAAACGAAATCTTCGATTGCATAGCTTACAAGCAAGGCTATTACAGCTTTTAACCCCTTCTGAACAGTCCCGTAGACGTCGAGCAAGTTGGATGTTTTCGTTCCCACCAAACCTAAGGAGAGTCTCAATACGAATATAGTTCTCCCTCAGTGCATCATTAAAAGTCTCAAACCTTGGTAATTGGATAAGAGATGTGTATCTAGCCATTACTTAAACACCTCATTTAGCTCAGTTTGAAAAGGTCTATTAATGCTCTCAGTCCGAGGTCGAGTATCTACCCACTCCTGAATCTCATGTTCAAACCATGCGACTCTTCGCCCAGGAAGCTGGATAGATAGAGGAAAATCACCTGAATCCATCCATCTGTAAATCGTTGCTCTTGAAAGCCCCAATTGTTTAGTTATGTCTGAAGTACTCAATAGCTTTGATACTGACATAATGTTTTCTTCCGTTTTGTTTTAGTCCAAAACGGGATTTACAGTTTTCAATATCCCCTTAATTTCCGTTGCTGCACTCCATATCTAAGCCAAAAAACGTGAGGCTCACAAAAAATAAAA
>ASHK01000035.1 GCA_000695745.1 Vibrio madracius
ATTCTTATTGTTCCGATTGCTTCGATTGCACTAGCGCTGTGTATTTTAGAGTTTGTGCGCCAAGCAATGACGAAAACGGTCGAACAAGACCAAGATACAGCGTCGAAAGGCGACGATTTAAAGTCGGTTCTACCGATTATTGGTCTTTTTAGTGCCTACGTTTTATCACTAGAAACGCTGGGTTTTGATGTGGCGACTACGCTGTTTGTGGGTGTGTTTTGTGGGTGCAAAAAGAGCGCCGTTTGGTCTGGATCGTAGGTTATAGCGTCGCATTTGGTTTACTGATGTCGACGTTCTTCGCACAGATGCTGCCATATCCGATGCCAATGACTTTATTACCTACGGACTATTAGGAGCCTACGATGCTTGATTTTTCTGCTATTGCGGCAGGCAGTGAGCTGCTGTTTTCATCAATAGGTCCGTGGTTATATGTATTCCCTGGGATCATCATAGGACTGGTATTTGGTGCGATTCCAGGTTTACAAATCTCTATGGCAATGGCTATCTTTCTACCAGCCACCCTCTATATGAGTTTCTTAGAAGCCATGCTATTCCTTACTGCCATCTTTACGGGGGGATCATTCGGCAGTGGCATTCCTGCAATTTTAATGAATATTCCCGGCACCTCCTCCGCCATTGCGACGGCGTTTGACGGCTACCCGATGGCCAGAAAAGGTGAGCACAATATGGCGCTTGGTGTCGCCTTAGGCGCTTCATGTTTCGGTGTGTTATTTGGTTACTTGATTCTGTTTATGTTGATTCAGCCTATTTCGGGGATGGTTCTAAAACTTGGACCGTCAGAGATGTTCTTTGTCATTTTATGGGGCATGACTTTGATTGCCAGTCTCAAAGGAGACTTCATGCTCAAAGGGCTTCTCTCAGGCATGATTGGCCTTCTCATTGGCACTATTGGTTTCAGTGAGGTTGGAGTTGCTCGTGGAACGTTAGGCAATGAGTACCTGCTTGATGGCGTCCCTGTCATCCCGGCAATGATGGGCATGTTTGCTGCGTCTGAACTGTTTAAACTGGTGAATACCAATTATTTAGTAGCCGATGAGTCTGCTCGTAGGGTGTGTATCCGCGAGATACTCAGTGGGGTGAAGCAGGCATTTCGACATCCTAAGGTGATGCTGCGTGGCAGTTTGATTGGTGTTTTTGTTGGAGCCGTTCCCGGTGTGGGCTCTTCGGTTTCAAACCTGCTGTCTTACGTCGAGACCAAACGTCGTGATAGCGACCCAGAAAGTTACGGACAAGGAAACCCGAAAGGTGTTGTCGCTGCTGAATCTGCGAATTCAACCTCCGAAGCCGGGTCAATGGCAACACTGCTAGCCTTAGGTATTCCCGGAGGAGGAGCGACCGCGGTGATGCTTGCTGCGTTTGCGATGCACAACATTACTGGTGGTCCTCAATTTATCCGAGAAGAAACCGACATTGTGTATGCCATTATCATTGCTAACTTTGGTCAGGTGCTGCTGCTTGTCGCGTTAGGTTTGATGTTTATTCCCTTGCTTGCCAATGTGGTTAAAGTTCCGATGAATATTTTGATTCCGTCGGTACTCTCAATGGCGGTTTTTGGTTCGTTTGGATTAACAGGCAATATATCTGGCCCAGTAACGGTGCTGGTTTTCTCTATCGTTGGTTGGATATTTAGCCGCTTGCACTACTCGGTACCGGCTGCGGTTATCGGTATATTGCTAGGGGGGATGGCGGAAAGCAACCTGTTACATACTTATCAGATCAGCGGCGGCGAGTTGAGCTATGTGTTTGAACGGCCAGTCACGTTATTAATTATTGGTTTGCTACTGCTGTCTTTGTTTGGGGCTAAGCTGACGGCTTTGCTGAGTCGTAGGGTAAATCAACCTTCCACGAGTAAGGCTTAAACCATGATTGACGCGCACTGGGATCCACAGTGCGCGAATCGCTACTATTTTCCCTGTAAATAAAATGCATCCTTTTGTGCGCCCAAACGTGTTGTAAATAGAAACACATTTCAAGGGCACATCAATGTTGGATGCATTCACTTATTTTGCCGATTGGTTGAGTTACTCGATCATGGGGTTAACACCTGACACTCCTGTAGGGACAGGGGTTCATTTCTTTATTGAAGATACCAGCAAGATTCTCGTTCTATTGATGGTTCTTATTTACGTTATTTCGTATCTAAGGGCGAGTTTGAGTGTTGAGAAAGTTCGAGACTACTTGAGCGGCAAGAACCGCGGTATGGGTTATGTTTTAGGTTCTTTGTTTGGAGCGATAACGCCGTTTTGCTCTTGCAGTTCTATTCCTTTGTTCATGGGGTTTGTTTCTGCACGGATTCCCATTGGGATTACGATTGCTTTCTTAATTACCTCTCCCCTTATTAATGAAGTCGTGGTGATTATGCTCGGGAGCATTTTAGGGCTCAAATTTACGGTGATGTACGTCGCGATTGGGATGTTGTTAGGTATTTTGGCTGGCATGATCGTCGATTTTTTCAAGGCTTACCGCTGGCTACAACCGTTTCTTGCTAGTGCTTATCTTGACGACCAGCACAATCACAAACAAAACACAGCGGTTGTCGCGCCTTCGACCTTGAATCATCGACAGCGACATACCTTTGCAATGAACGAAACAAGGACGATTGTTAAGCGTATTTGGAAATGGGTGATTATCGGTGTTGGTATTGGGGCGTTTATTCATGGTTTTGTTCCCGCGCAATGGTTTGAACAACACTTATCAAATGGTCAATGGTGGACAGTTCCATTAGCGACACTCACGGCTATTCCGATCTACACCAACGCTTCAGGTGTGGTGCCAATAATGGCTTCTTTGATTCAAAAAGGAATGCCTTTAGGAACGACGTTGGCTTTCTGTATGGGGGCGGTAGCCGTGAGCTTGCCGGAATTTATGATGTTGAAGCAAGTGATGCAATATCGCTTTCTAGGGCTGCTTGCAGGATATCTACTGCTTGCTATCTCCGTTGTGGGGTGGCTGTTTAATGCGTATTACTGATTTTATTGATTGGAGATGATGATGAAAATAATTCAAGTATATGGCTCAGGGTGTAACAATTGTGCGGTTACTGCGGAACGTTTTACGCAGCTCGCGAGAGAGCTCGGACAAGAGGTAGAGATTGAAAAAGTGACGAGCCTTGAAGAGATCATGAAAGCGGGAATAATAAGCACTCCAGGTGTTGGAGTGAATGGTATTATCCAACATACAGGGTCAGTACCTACAGAATCACAAGTGCGTGCTATGCTCCTTGCATAGTGCTAATAAAAACGACTTGCGTTGTCTATTCAAGTGGGCAGCGCTTTAGTTTTTATAAGGGTAAAATGATGAAATGCTTAATGAAGGCATGGAATGAAACCGAGACGGTTTTATACAGTTGGTTGCTCAAGCAAACCAGTAGTCAGCATGAAACAGAAGATATTATGCAAGAGGTGTTTCTTAAGGTGATGAGTAACAGCCAGAAGTTTTGCTCTCTAACCGATGGTAAAGCATGGCTGTTTAAGGTCACCAAAAATCATTTCATTGATAGGCTACGAAAAAAAATTGAATTGGAGGATATTGGCGACCATTACACCTCTGATACTTCATTGCCTGTTATGACTCAATTGCAAACCTGTTTGCCACGTATTTTGCCCAAACTATCGGATGACGACCGACACATTATCGAAATGTGCGATTTGAATGGTTCAACTCAACTTGACTACGCTCAAAAACACGGTCTAACGTTAGCGGCGACCAAAGCGCGACTGCGCCGCGCTCGTATCGAGTTGAAACAGAAACTAGTCAAAAGAGTGTCAGGTAGAACAGGACATCTCTGGCGTGTGTAACTTTAAACGCGCTCACTAGTCGTTATAGGCGAGTGAATCAAGGACACCAAGTCCACTGTGCACACCGCCTTCGGTGGTCGTTGCAGCTTTACTACGAACCAAGTATCCAGCGTAGCCATTGTCAGCAGTGGCGGGGGATCCTGACATATGTACGGTAAATAGGCCGATTTCGCTAATCAGGTCATGAACAACGTGTGGTTCGCCATCCCGGACAACCAGCGCGGGGATGGCTCGTGGTGTGGGATGGATTCTTCGCATTAACGCCCAAGTAGGGTATTGCTCGGGTGTGAGAGTCTTTAACTTATATGGAATTTCCTTATCAAAAATACAGTGCCACCCCCTTCTCCTTGGTTTTTAATACCCAATTGCTAACGTCGTCAGCTTGAATGAAATCATAGCTTTTTGCGTCGATGGGTCGCATATCTCCGAGCAATGGTTGAATCATCTTTGCTTCTTGCTCGGTCAATCCAAAAGTGAGTAATTGTTCGACTGTCATTGAGGTCAATAGGGTTTGAACTCGCTTGCTGGTGGCTAATTGTTGACTCACCGTCGCGTTGACGGCGACACGATGTTGCTCAATAAAGATGCGCGTTTTCATTAAAGTGTCGCAGCATTTTTGTTGATCAATATCCTCCGCAAGGTAATCACAGTATTGATAGCCCGCTCTTAAATACACCGTATCGATGCCACCGATGCCTTCCAACACTAATCGGTCGTTGTCTCCAGTGGAAAGTGCTCGGTGAAGTTGTTTGAAAGTACGTCGGTACGTTTCAATGCCTAA
>ASHK01000036.1 GCA_000695745.1 Vibrio madracius
CAGGTGACTTTAGTAAACTTAAAGAGAAGATCCCTTATTTTGTGCAGTTGGGTGTTAACTATGTACACTTGATGCCTCTGTATTTAGCGCCAGAAGGGAACAGTGACGGAGGTTATGCTGTCTCTGACTATCGTAAGGTAGATCCTAAGTTAGGGACGGAAAAACAGTTAAAGTCCTTAGCTACTTGCTTTTAACGAGGCGGGCATCGCATTTGTTTTAGACTTCGTTTTCAATCATACCTCTGATGAACATCTATGGGCGCAGAAAGCTCGGTCTGGCGACGAGCAATATCAAGAGTTCTACTACTTCTTTGACGATAAACGCGACGTTGATGATTACAACGCCACATGCCGAGAAATTTTCCCATCGGTTAGGCGTGGCAGCTTCACTTGGCTGGAGGATGTTGAAAAATGGGTATGGACGACCTTTAACAGCTTTCAATGGGATTTAAACTACAGTAATCCGGCAGTCTTTAACGCGATTACTGATGAAATGCTGTTTCTGGCCAACTTGGGGTGTGATGGCTTACGTCTCGATGCGTTGGCGTTTATATGGAAAGAGAAGGGGACTCAGTGTGAAAGCTTGCCAAAAGCGCATACTTTGATTCAAGCGTTTAACCTTTGTTTACAGATCACAGCGCCAGCGGTGCTGTTTAAGAGTGAGGCCATCGTTCACCCCGATGAGGTTGCTCAATATATTGATAAAGAGGAATGTCAATTGTCCTATAACCCACTCATGATGGCGTTAATGTGGGAAAGTTTGGCAACCAGAGAAACCAAGTTACTCACGGCTTCGTTAAAGAAAAGTTTTGCTATCTCACCGGATTGCAGTTGGGTGAACTACATACGTTGTCATGACGACATTGGTTGGACGTTTGATGATGCAGTAGCGAATCAAGTCGGCATCAAAGGACATGACCACCGTCAGTTTCTCAATCAATTCTACACGGGTCAATTTGCGGGGTCGTTCGCCAATGGTGTGCCATTCCAAGCCAACCCAGAGACAGGAGATTGTCGAGTTTGTGGATCTTTAGCATCGCTATGCGGTTTGGAGGCGGCAATGCAATCTGGACATCAGCAAGATATTGAACTTGCAGTGAAACGAGTGAGATTGCTAAATAGTGTCAATTTGAGCATTGGCGGTGTACCGTTAATTTATCAAGGTGATGAACTTGGGCTGTTCAATGATTATCAATACCTTAACGACCCACATAAAATGGACGATACTCGCTGGGTCAACCGTCCTGCTATTTCGGAAAAAGACGTCGCAATCGCTCATGACCAATCCGATCCGCGAGGCCGTATCCATCAACAGCTAACAGATATGATTCGACTTCGTCAGTCTTTGCCAGTGTTAGGCGTAGCGGAGACAGAAATTCTAGAGACCTACCGTCCTCATCTCTTTGCTTATGTCAGAAAATCGGCGAGTGGTGGACCGTTTATTAGTGATAGCTAATTTCAGCGAGCATCGCCAAACGATTCCAACCTCCATATGTGATGTATTGGGTTCAAGAGAAGTGGAAGACATACTGAATGGTGAGCGTAAACCTTATCATCAGAATATTATGTTTGATGCCTACGATATTAAGTGGTTGAAGGTCATAGAGCACTGATTTTTCATGGCATCTATTGTTTAAGGTGACTACAAGCTGTGAGCAAGCTCACGGCTTTGTAGAGAGTTTCTAGACGGGTAATCGTTGTGTTACAAACATACAGCCATCACTAGAGAACATGGATGCTGATGTCTTGATTTTTTTATTGTTAACTATCAATGGTTTATCGCTATCTTTCCGTAGGCTAACGATCAACGGTTCCCAAGACCGCTAGCTCCTTTTTAGCTACGCCTAACCTCTCAACCAATAGAAAGTCGGTTTAGGATGAGTTGTTAATTAGTACGGGCTTTATAATTTTGTCCTTTAGTAGTGAACCCGATTAGAGGGGATGGACCAATGACAAACACAACCAACAATCAAAGCAATGTGATTTTACACGCCTTTGATTGGCCTTATGCGCTGGTGGCTGAGCGAGCAAAAGAAATCAAAGACCTTGGGTATCAGACGGTATTAGTTTCACCACCAATGAAATCATTTCGCACCGGTAAATCGATACAGTGGTGGCAGCTTTATCAACCTCAAGACTATCGAGTTATTGATAACAAATTAGGCAATACAGAAGACTTTAAAGCAATGATGCTGGCACTAAACGACGTAGGCGTCTGGGTCTATATCGACGTGGTGTTTAATCATATGGCCAATGAATCGGCTGCTAGGCTCGATTTACAATATCCGAGTAAGCGTGACATGCAATGTTACGCTAAGCATCGTGCCTACTTTGAACAACAAAAACTTTTCGGTGACTTGGACAAGCCACTATTTGCAGAGCAGGATTTTGTTGAGGCATTTGGGATAGAGAATTGGAAAGATCGCTGGGAAGTGCAAAACGGGCGACTAACGGGAGGCCCGCTCGATCCGGGTTTACCAACGTTGCGAACCAGTTCCCATGTTATCCAGCAGCAACAAGCTTATCTGCTTGCTATGAAAGACTTAGGAGTCCGTGGCTTTCGGATAGATGCAGCTAAACACCTAACGATTGAGCATATAAAACAAGTGTTTACTGAGGAAATCACGCGAGATATGCACGTTTTTGGTGAAATTATCACTGATGGCGGGGCCACGGAGGAAGAGTATGAGCTTTTCTTGCAACCTTATCTGAAAGAAACTCGCCTAGCAGCCTATGATTTCCCGCTGTTTAAAACCATATATGACGCACTCGAAGCTCAAAATGGGAGTTTGACGGCATTAATTGATCCATATTGCTTCGGACAAGCATTAACGAACGAGCGCTCGATAACGTTCGCAGTAACGCACGATATTCCAAATAATGATGTGTTTCGCAACCTTGTTATGAGTGAAACTAACGAATGGCTGGCAACGGTGTACATCCTAACCCGTGATGGTGGAGTCCCTCTTATTTACTCGGATCTTGACCCTAGTGGTATTACCAATGCCAAAGGAGAGCCAAGATGGGTCGAGGGTTGGAGAGATTCAAAATTGTCGCAAGCGATACATTTTAGTCACTCAGTTCATGGTGAAGTATTCAAATTGCAAGAAGCGAATGACGATTTGTTAGTATTCAAACGTGGTGAAAAAGGCATCGTACTAATCAACAAGTCAACCCGTAGTAAGTCGGTCTTGCTTGATCTTGAGGGTCAATTTGATTCCGTTCTGACTGATCAATCAGTAAAAGGTAAGCAAGCTTCAGTTATTGTGCAAGCAGGAGCGGTAGAGCTGTTATTGAGAACAAACCGTTAAACGCTGAAGGACTAGCCCGGCGTTATTTACGCAGGGCTAGCTCATGGGTTAAGCGAGAGAAACCAGTTTATTGACGAGTTTTTCGATGCCGCTGTTTGCTTGTGAAATTGTCGAGGCGAGCATATACGCTGGCGTTGATAGCACATTGTGCTTTTCGTCGTAGACGATTTCGTCTACTGGGCAATCGATATGTTCGCCGCCAAGCGCATTAAAGCCGGATGCTGTGTCGGCATCTGTGCCAATTGTGCCTTTGACTGCTTCGGGGTAAATCAAAGGAATGATAGTGGGTGCGATACATAAATAACCGGCGGGTTTCCCTGCTTCAGCGAAGGCTCGGCATGCCGCGGCAACATGAGTGTTGATAGAGCATTGCGCACCATTAATCGCGAAGTCGGTAAGGTTTTTAGCTGCGCCAAATCCTCCTGGCAGCAATAATGCATCGAAGTCATTCACATCAAGCTTTTCGACATCTTCAATATTGCCTCTAGCAATACGTGCTGATTCAACGAGAACATTACGGCTCTCATTCGTCACCTCACCAGTTAAGTGGTTAATAACGTGTAATTGTTCAACGTTGGGAGCAAAACAGTGCCAAGTGGCATGAGCTTTTTCAATGGCGTGCAAGGCAAGCACCGATTCGTGTATTTCCGCACCGTCGAATACACCTGAACCACTCAGAATAACCGCTATCTTCTTCATGTTAATCACTTCTCCTAGTTGTCATGACTCTATGACTTTAGGACAAAATGAGACACGTTGTCTGCTTGTAATCCCACAAAAAAATCAGTTATTTTTAGTCCGAGAAAACACCACCTACTTTGAGGTGGTGAGTAGAGCCTGTACAGAAGTGTCGATGGTGCGATTTTGCCGCCATCGACATATCGGTTTAGATTGAGTAAAAGAAATACAATTGTGATTTCATTCTTAAAATGATGCCTCGAATGACGTCTAAGAATGCGAGAAAGCCTACGGGCTTTTCACCACTAACCCAAGCCAACCCCACCGCACCAACCGGAATATCATAACCATCAGTCTCTTGTATTTTAAGACGAACAAAATGATGCTTGTTGTTGAGGTTCTTTCCTGTTGTTGTGCGCACAGATTGATCCATGGCGAGCAGTGTCCCTTGAGATTCGCCGGTTGCCTCGACAATACCTTCTACTTCGGCAGCAAAGACATGTCCCGGATACACAGAGGTTGAAAACTCTGCGGGTTGACCTGCTTTAATATTGCGAATAGCTTGATGATTGACTCGCATCAGGACATATTTCTCATTCGTGTACATTTGCAACCTAGGCACTCGAGATAATAGCTGTCCTTCACGAAGAATGAAGTTGGTGACAAAGCCATCACTGGGGGCATACACTTTAGTGCTATCGAGGTCCCACTTTGCTCTTTCTAGAGATTGTACTGCGTTTCTAAGATCATTCTTCCTGCTGTCGACGGTCAGTTCGGACTTGTTAATTGATAGTAGCGCTTTGTTTGCGTCCACACGTCGCTTATCAAGCTGAGCCTCTGTGGTTTTTACCTTGTGTTTGGCGACTTCCACGGCACTTACTTGCTTGTCGATATCGCTTTCTGTAATGGTGTTTCTCACCGCCGCGTTTTGCTCTTGAAAGCGTTTTTAGCATCTTACGTTGCAGCGCATAATCTACTTGAGCAGAGCGAAGCTGACTTTCTGTTGTTTCTACACTTTTCTGTGCTGAAAGGTAGGTAGATTTAGAGATCTCAACGTCCTGTATCGCACTGTGGAGTGCCACTTGCGCTGCATCGCGTTGTATCGCAGCTTGGTCCAATGCTATCTGATAAGGTTTAGGGTCAATTTCATAGATTAGTTGACCTTTTTCTATTTGTTGATTCGGCTTGATGTGAAGCTTGATCACCTTACCCGTGACATTGGAGGAGTCTGGGCGAAGTTGAATATGTGGCGCTTGCACCAGAGAACCGCCAGACAGATCCATTGGGGTATAATTGATTAAGCCAACCCAGACAAACATTAGCCAACCTACACCACCGATATAGGCGAACCCTTTGGAAAACTTGTTCCATGGCATACCGATTAATCGGAGCAAATAAATAAACAGAGCCCAAACAGCTAAGCCTTCTAACATGAAGTGTTCTCCGTTTTGTTTTTATCACCATGCCAAATATCTCTCAGTCGAATGATCGCTTTTTCCATATCAACGAAGGCAATAATGACCGCTAGCACCCATACCCAATGCCAGATAAAACTATCCAAGTGAGTGCGGTGATCAGTCCCAACTGGTGATGGTCTTTACTATGTGCTTTGTTGATGGGGAGTTCGTGAATACGCCAAAATCCATAGACAGCAGCAACGACGCTAGCCACTAATACGATCCCAGACACCACGTGCAAGGCGGTGTCAGCGCTCGTTCCAACGAAAGGAACACTCAGTAGGCTCATTGATATACCTTATTCAATTTAGAAGAGACGAGAGTCTATTCGACATAGAAATAAACATTTACAAAATGATAGATTTCATCAAGAATCAACATGTTTTGAGGCAATTAGTATCATCAGGTGATGTTATGTTTGAAAATGTACACTTTGTAAGAGCGATGGGCATCGCAGGTCTAGTTGCCAATCTTCATAGTACCTACGGGGTAAAACCTGAGGAGCTGGGTATTCCTGCTAAAGCACTAGAATTTCCGATGACCTTAATCCCGGTCTCAGTGCTAAATCAGTTTTATGAGAACATTGAATTAGTCACTGGCGATTCTGATGCCGTGCTAAACCTAGTTAGTCAAATGTCGATTGATCGATTGGGTTCAATGAGTCGATGGTTTTTCTCAGGGCATGATCTTGCCTCAACGATTCGTCGCATCAATTTTGGTATCACATGTATTCAGTCGGGCGCTTTTCTCAGTGGTGAGGTTGTAGGGCCTATCGTTAAATGGACGTATTACAACAACTCAATTTCTGCTGCTGCGAAAGCAGACGATGGTGTTCGAGTTGCGAATTTCATGTGTAACGTGTTGAAGCGTTATCTAGGTGACGAGTTTGTGCCAGATCGGGTATGCCTCCCAGGAACTAAGGTCAACAGAGATAAATATGAATCCTACTTCGGTTGCCCGATTGAGTGGGGCCATAACCAAACCGAGGTCTGGCTGCCGAATAAGCTTCGTTTGCAAGGGAACAACATTCCTTCTTTAGCGGCAGAAAAGCTCTCTATGAGCTTTGCTGACCTTGATCATTATCTGAATATGCCTGATTCTCAAGATCACATGAAAGTGTTGTACGAGGTGGTCAATTATTCGCGTCACTTTGGTATCCCGACGTTAGCGAAAGTGTCAGAACTGTTAGGCTTGTCGGAGCAGCAACTGCAGAGACGGTTGCAGGCATCTGACTGATTTATCGTCAATAGTTGGGTTTGTTTTATCTGGAGAGGCTGTCAA
>ASHK01000037.1 GCA_000695745.1 Vibrio madracius
GTGAGTGAACGGTTCACCTTCTGCAGTACCCTGAATCTCGATCATTCGACCGTCTTCAGTCATTACCACGTTCATATCGGTATCCGCTGCAGAGTCCTCTGTGTACTCAAGGTCACAAAGGATATCTTCACCTAAAATACCCACAGATACCGCAGCAACATGCCCTTTCATTGGGTTTGCTTTCAGCTTACCTTTAGCGACCAAGTGAGCGAACGCATCCGCCATGGCTACACTGGCTCCTGAAATAGACGCTGTACGCGTACCACCATCAGCTTGAATCACATCACAGTCAACCGTGATCATGATTTCACCCATTGCTTCTAAATCAACAACAGCTCGAAGACTACGAGCAATCAGGCGTTGAATCTCCATAGTACGGCCGCCTTGCTTACCATTAGCCGCCTCGCGACGCATTCTTGAATGCGTTGAGCGTGGTAGCATGCCGTATTCAGCGGTTACCCAGCCTTTACCTTGGCCTTTTAACCAACGAGGTACATTCTCCTCAACCGTTGCATTACACAACACTTTGGTATTGCCGAACTCGACCAATACAGAGCCTTCTGCATACGCGGTATAGTTGCGAGTAATTTTTATTGGGCGCACTTGGTCTGCTGCGCGATCATTTGGACGCATGGACATTACCTTTGTTGGGGAAGAGGATTTGGTTGGGCGAAGATTATAGCGAAGATGGCAAGACGGGTCTAGCATCCTTAGCGTGGGCATCTAGCCAAACATACGCCAATGGATATCGCAACGTGTATTACTTAGCGAACCTCACTATGCTAACATGAAGACAGTTTGAACAATTTATCAATCCAAGGAAATCAATCCATGATCTACAGCATGACCGCATACGCGCGTAAAGAAGTCAAAGGTGACTGGGGTAGCGCAGTATGGGAAATCCGCTCAGTAAACCAACGTTACCTAGAAACTTACTTCCGTCTTCCTGAGCAGTTTCGTGGTCTAGAACCTGTACTTCGTGAGCGTTTCGCAAACGCCTAGCACGCGGCAAAGTTGAATGTCATCTGCGCTTTGAAGCGAACCCTGCTGCAAAAGGCGAGTTAAATATCAACGAAACACTAGCTCAACAAGTGATTGGTGCCGCGAAGCAAGTGATGGCAATGACTGGTGAAGACTCTCGCCTAAACCCATTTCAAGTGATGCAGTGGCCGGGGGTGATGGAAACGCCAGAGCAAGATATGGATACCATTAACAAGGCTCTGCTTGAAGGTTTCGATCAAGGTTTAAGTGATTTCATCGACGCTCGTGCTAGCGAAGGTGAAAACATGAAAGCGCTTATTGTTCAGCGTCTTGAAGCCATTACTGCTGAAGTCGTTAAAGTCCGTGCTCGTATGCCAGAAATTCTTGAATGGCAACGTGAACGCCTACTTGGCAAATTTGAAGAAGCAAAAATTGAGCTTGATGCCTCACGTGTAGAGCAAGAACTCATTTTGTTGGCTCAAAAATCTGACGTTGCTGAAGAATTAGACCGCTTGGATTCTCACGTCAAAGAAACCACCAGCATCTTGAAGAAAGGTGGCTCTGTAGGTCGTCGTCTTGATTTTATGATGCAAGAGTTCAATCGCGAATCAAACACGCTAGCGTCGAAGTCTATCAGCACGGATATCACAGCTTCAGGTGTTGAGTTGAAAGTTCTTATCGAGCAAATGCGTGAGCAAATTCAAAACATTGAATAAGAAAGAACGGGCATAGAAACTGTACAGAAAATGGTCTGACACTCGGTTACCCTCCAAAAGCAAAAGCAGGCTCGATAGCCTGCTTTCTTGTTATTTAGAGTAAACTCAAAAATTACAGCATCAACAAATACGCCATAAATACGACAGACAACACGTAAATTACGGGGTGAACTTGTTTACCTTTTCCTGCTACAACCATACTGAATGCGTAACTGATAAAGCCCATTGCCATACCATTGGCTGGTGAGAAGCTTAATACAGTAAACATAATGGTGAAGAAGGCGGCGATACGAGACTCTTTCTTCTCCCATTTAATATCGCCCAAGCGACCGATCATGTAGATGCCAACAACGACCATAGCTGGTGCTACCATCGCCGCAGAAAATAGTGAGAACAGCGGGTATAGGAACAGTGACAATAGGAATAAACCCGCTACAACTACTGCCGCTAGACCTGTTTTTGCGCCTTGTGATGAAGCAATACCCGATTCTGAAAATGCCGTCACGGAAGTGGTTCCAAACACGGAACCCATCACTGTACCGCCTGCATCCGCAATCAAGGCTGAGCGCGCATTAGGGACTTTGCCGTCTTTATCAATAATGCCAGCATCACGCCCTACACCAACGATTGTGCTCAGACCATCAAAAAAGTCCACAATGAGGAAGATGATCATAATAAAGAGCAAATCAAACATCTTCTCAGCGGTAATGCCAGAAAAATCAAAAATAGCACCAAAGCTGCTTGCCATGCTTGGCGGCATAGCGACTAAATGGTCTGGGATTGGAGCATTGTTGGTGCCCATAAACGTATCCGCTAAAATCGTAAGCACGATAGCCGAGACGAAAGAGATAAATGTCGCTAGTTTGATATCGCGAACCATACATCCCAATGCGATAAAAATACTGATGTAAGCGATGATCACTTTAGGGTCAGAAATATCGCCCATGCTGACTAGGATAATGGGATTAGAAACGATAATACCGGCGTTCTTTAGTCCAAGAAACGCAATAAACAAACCAAGCGAGACGGTAATTGCCAGTTTTAGGTCTTCTGGAATCGATTCAATCATCGCCTTACGAACATTAGTAAGCGATAGAATGAGATACAGCACGCCGGAAAAAAAGATACCTAACAACGCTTCATGCCAAACCAATGCCACTGAGCTGCTTAACAGCATGCCTTTAAAAAAGCCATTCATGCTCATTCCCGGAGCTAGCATGACAGGATAATTACCAAAAATACCCATAATCAATGTGGCAAAGGCCGCCGCTAACGCGGTCGCAGTGAATACCGCGCCTCTTTCCATACCAGGGATATCGCCCAAAATCGCTGGGTTAACTGCCAAAATATAGCTCATTGCGAGGAATGTAATGAACCCAGCATACACTTCCGTCCCAATAGTGGACTTGCGTTCACTGACTTTAAAGATGGATTCAACAATAGAGGGGCTGGCTTGACGCTGCCCGATTAATTCTGCACTCACAATAAGACCTATAGCAATAAAATAGAGAACGCAAACGTATGCGTAACAAAAATAATGGCGCGAATTCTAATCAGACTCAGGAATAAATCAATGGTTTTGTGAACTATTTTTATCTCTTAAAAAACAACATCTTGATATTTAAGCAAACGTTTGCTCTTCTGGGTTAAACATTCTGTTTTATTCCGCACAATAGGATCTGCTTTTTGAGCGCATGACTTACCAAGGAAGTGCTTACCGGATCACTTGTCGAGCTCCTAACAAACATGATACTCTTCGCCTCCATTTTTCTGGCCGATTTTTAAACGCTTTGGTCAGTGAACGTATAGAATAGAAGTATCAAATAACGATATTCTCTACTCCTTCAACCCAAGATGTGGACTCTGAAAAATGATAGGTAAAGGTACGCTTTATATCGTGTCAGCACCAAGCGGCGCTGGTAAATCGAGCTTAATTTCAGCAATGTTGGAAAAAAACCCGACATACGCAATGAAAGTATCAGTGTCTCACACGACTCGTGGTATGCGTCCTGGCGAAGAAGATGGTATTCATTATCACTTTGTTGATAAAACCGATTTTGAATCCTTGATTGAACAAGGCGCGTTTTTGGAATACGCGAAGTATTCGGAAACTACTACGGTACCTCTCGTCTTTGGATTGAAGAGACGTTGGAAAAAGGCATCGATGGTTTTCCTCGATATCGACTGGCAAGGCGCGCGTCAAATCCGTGAGCAAATGCCAGAAGCGAAAAGTGTCTTTATCCTTCCACCCTCTAACAGTGAGTTAGAGCGTCGTTTGAATGTACGTGGTCAAGACAGCGATGAAGTCATTGCCAAGCGCATGAGCGAAGCAAAATCAGAAATGTCACATTACAACGAGTACGACTATGT